>NZ_VMLJ01000026.1:8003-25364 GCF_013276615.1 Streptococcus sp. 1621 | reverse complement strand
AACTAGGAAGCTAGCCGCAGGTTGCTCAAAACACAGTTTTGAGGTTGTGGATAGAACTGACGAAGTCAGTAACCATACCTACGGTAAGGCAACGCTGACGTGGTTTGAAGAGATTTTCGAAGAGTATTAGGAGAAAAAGAATGAAAGAAATAACCTTTGACGCATTTTACCAGCTTTACCAAAATGACCAACTTTCTCTAGTGGACGTGAGAGAAGTGGATGAGTTTGAAGCTCTTCACTTAGAAGGTGCTCAGAATCTTCCTCTGAGTCAATTGGCTGATACCTATGATCAGTTGGACAAGGACCAGTTACATTATGTTATTTGCAAATCTGGAATGAGATCGGCGCGTGCTTGTCAATTTCTAGCTGAACAGGGTTATGAAGTTATCAATGTTCAGGGTGGCATGTTAGCCTTTGAAGAACTTTAAAATTTTGCATTTCTCCTACTTGGTGTGGACTGGGTAGGAGAATTTTATTTTTAGACAATTCTCATTTTTGAGAATCTTGAAAACATTCAATATTTACTTCGTGAAGCTTTTTTCATACTCCTATTCATGATATACTAGGTCAGTATTTTATAAATATGAAGGAGATTTTCATGGCTAAAAAAGGTGCCTTAACAGGTTTGCTCCTGTTTGGAATATTTTTTGGTGCGGGGAACTTGATTTTTCCGCCTTCTCTAGGTGCTCTATCTGGAGAACATTTTCTTCCTGCCATCGCAGGTTTTGTCTTTTCAGGTGTCGGTATCGCCGTCTTGACTCTGATTATTGGAACGTTAAATCCTAAAGGATATATCTACGAGATTTCAACAAAGATAGCGCCTTGGTTTGCGACTCTTTACCTCTCAGTTCTTTACTTGTCAATCGGTCCATTCTTTGCCATCCCACGTACTGCTACAACAGCTTACGAAGTAGGGATTAGCCCCCTTTTGTCGGATGCAAATAAAGGACTTGGCTTGATTGTATTTACGGTTCTGTATTTTGCGGCAGCCTATTTGATTTCGCTTAATCCATCAAAAATCTTAGACCGTATCGGCCGTATTTTAACACCAGTTTTTGCGATTTTGATTGTTATCTTGGTTGTTCTGGGAGCTTTCAAATACGGTGGAACAAGTCCTCAAGCTGCGTCAGCCGCTTATCAAGCTTCTGCCTTTGGTACAGGTTTCCTAGAAGGTTACAATACCTTGGACGCCCTTGCTTCAGTTGCCTTTAGCGTAATCGCAGTTCAAACCTTGAAACAACTTGGATTTTCAAGCAAGAAAGAATACATTTCAACTATTTGGGTTGTTGGTATCGTTGTTGCCCTTGCCTTTAGTGCTCTTTATATCGGTTTAGGTTTCCTTGGAAATCATTTCCCAGTACCAGCTGAAGCGATGAAAGGTGGAACACCTGGTGTTTACATCTTGTCACAAGCTACTCAAGAAATATTTGGCTCAACAGCTCAACTCTTCCTTGCAGCTATGGTTACTGTAACCTGCTTCACAACAACAGTTGGTCTGATTGTGTCAACAGCTGAGTTCTTTAATGAGCGCTTCCCACAAATCAGCTACAAGGTTTATGCGACAGCCTTTACCTTGATTGGATTTGCCATTGCTAATTTGGGCCTTGATGCGATTATTAAGTACTCAATTCCAGTACTGGTTATCTTGTACCCAATCACCATTGCCATCGTTATGATTGTCATTGTCAACAAATTTGTTGCCCTTTCAAAACCAGGTATGCAGTTGACAATTGCTGTTGTTACAGCTATTGCCATTGCAAGCGTACTAGGAAGCTCGTTTAAGGTTGAGTTTCTTGCAAATCTTGTCAACGCTCTTCCTTTTGCTAAGGCATCACTCCCATGGTTGGTACCAGCCGTTGTCGGAATCTTGCTCTCATTGGTTCTACCAAACAAGCAAGAAAGCGATGTTTTTGAAATGGAATAATCATTAAAATCACTTTTGTAGCCAAGTCTACAGGAGTGATTTTCTTTTTTTATCCGATGATAAATGTGTTATAATAGGTAGCAAAAGAGGTGAAGAAATGAATCAAACAGTAGAATATATCAAAGAACTGACAGCCATTGCGTCGCCAACGGGCTTCACTCGGGAGATTTCGGACTATTTAGTCAAGACTCTAGAAGGTTTTGGTTACCAACCGGTTCGCACGGCCAAGGGCGGTGTCAATGTAACTATTAAAGGTCAAAATGATGAGCAACAACGTTATGTGACTGCCCATGTAGATACGCTTGGTGCTATTGTCCGTGCTGTCAAACCAGATGGCCGTCTCAAAATGGACCGTATCGGTGGTTTTCCTTGGAACATGATTGAAGGTGAAAACTGTACCGTTCATGTGGCTAGCACAGGTGAAAAAGTATCAGGAACCATCCTCATCCACCAAACTTCTTGTCATGTCTATAAGGATGCAGGAACTGCAGAACGCACGCAGGAAAATATGGAAGTGCGTTTGGATGCAAAAGTAACCAGTGAAAAAGAAACTCGTGCTCTTGGTATTGAGGTCGGTGATTTTATCAGCTTTGATCCACGAACCGTCGTGACAGAGACGGGTTTTATCAAGTCTCGTCATTTGGACGATAAGGTCAGTGCAGCGATTTTACTTAATCTTCTTCGTATTTATAAGGAAGAGAAGATTGAATTACCAGTAACAACTCATTTTGCTTTTTCAGTCTTTGAAGAAGTAGGCCACGGTGCTAACTCTAATATTCCTGCTCAGGTAGTAGAATATCTGGCTGTGGATATGGGAGCTATGGGAGATGACCAGCAGACAGATGAGTACACAGTGTCCATCTGTGTCAAGGATGCTTCTGGACCTTATCACTATGACTTCCGTCAACATTTGGTTGCCTTGGCGAAAGAGCAAGATATTCCATTTAAGCTGGACATCTATCCATTTTATGGTTCGGATGCTTCAGCGGCTATGTCCGCAGGTGCAGAAGTCAAACACGCTCTGCTTGGTGCTGGTATCGAGTCTAGTCATTCTTATGAGCGTACTCATATTGACTCGGTGGTCGCAACCGAGCGTATGGTTGATGCTTACCTTAAGAGCGCGTTGGTAGATTGATATGTGTCTGATTTGCCAGAGAATTGATCTCATCAAGAAGGGAGAAAATCCCTATTTTGTCAAAGAGTTGGAAACAGGCTATCTTGTGATTGGAGATCACCAGTATTTTGCAGGATATAGTCTTTTTCTAGCCAAGGAACATGTCACCGAATTACACCATTTGAAAAAGGAAACAAGACTCCGTTTTCTCGAAGAAATGAGTCTAGTCCAAGAGGCAGTTGCCAAGGCCTTTACTGCTGAGAAAATGAATATCGAGCTGCTAGGAAATGGCGATGCCCATCTTCATTGGCATCTGTTTCCACGACGGACAGGTGATATGAATGGCCACGGTCTTAAAGGTCGTGGGCCAGTTTGGTGGGTTCCCTTTGAAGAAATGACAGCAGAAACTTGCCAAGTAAAACCGGAAGAGATTAAAAGATTAGTCGAATGTTTATCGTCAGAAGTAGATAAACTATTAGAAATAAAGGAGTAGAAATGAAAAAAAGATACCTTATCTTGACAGCCTTGCTAGCCTTGAGTCTAGCAGCTTGTTCACAAGAAAAATCAAAAAATGAAAATGGAGCAGCTAAGACAGAGCAAACTGCTAAAGCTGATGGGACAGTCGGCAGTAAGTCTCAAGGAGCTGCCCAGAAAAAAGCAGAAGTGGTTAACAAAGGAGACTATTACAGCATTCAAGGGAAATACGATGAAATCATCGTAGCCAATAAACACTATCCATTGTCTAAAGACTATAATCCAGGGGAAAATCCAACAGCCAAGGCAGAGTTGGTCAAACTCATCAAAGCGATGCAAGAGGCAGGTTTCCCAATTAGTGACCATTACAGTGGCTTTAGAAGTTATGAAACTCAGACCAAGCTCTACCAAGATTATGTTAATCAAGATGGGAAAGCAGCAGCTGACCGTTACTCTGCCCGTCCTGGCTATAGCGAACACCAAACTGGCTTGGCCTTTGATGTGATTGGGACTGATGGTGATTTAGTAACAGAAGAAAAAGCGGCTCAATGGCTTTTGGACCATGCAGCTGATTATGGCTTTGTTGTCCGTTATCTCAAAGGTAAGGAAAAGGAAACAGGCTATATGGCTGAAGAATGGCACTTGCGTTATGTAGGAAAAGAAGCTAAAGAAATTGCTGAGAGTGGTCTCAGTTTGGAAGAATACTATGGCTTTGAAGGCGGAGATTACGTCGATTAAAAAATAAACTTTTCTCTTGCAATTCCAGATAAATAGTGTATAATAGATGGGTATGTGAAAAGCATACTTGTGGGAGGTAAAAATCTCTAATTACCGCCAAAACCACAAAGGAGGATTTAAAAATGGCTAAAAAAGTCGAAAAACTTGTAAAATTGCAAATCCCTGCTGGTAAAGCTACACCAGCTCCACCGGTTGGACCTGCTCTTGGTCAAGCTGGTATCAACATCATGGGATTCACAAAAGAGTTCAACGCTCGTACAGCTGACCAAGCTGGTATGATTATTCCAGTTGTTATCTCAGTTTACGAAGATAAATCATTTACTTTCATCACTAAAACACCACCAGCTGCTGTTCTTTTGAAAAAAGCTGCAGGTGTTGAAAAAGGATCAGGTACACCTAACAAAACTAAAGTTGCTACAGTTACTCGTGCGCAAGTACAAGAAATTGCAGAAACTAAGATGCCAGATTTGAACGCAGCAAACGTAGAGTCTGCAATGCGTATGATCGAAGGTACTGCTCGTTCTATGGGATTCACTGTTGTTGACTAATCAATAACACAGTAGAAAATCTCACAGCAGTCTATTAGTTGCTTTTCATACTAGGTAAGTGACTGAGGCTTGTACTTGGGTACAGTAAGGGAACTTAAGTCCGTAGGAAAAGAGAAATAATAGACTGATAACCCGCAAGACTTCATCATTTCGAGAAGTGACGTGGGAGATGAAAATCGATTGAACCACTTACAAGGAGAATAGAAAATGGCTAAAAAAAGCAAACAACTTCGTGCTGCTCTTGAGAAAATCGACAGCACAAAAGCATACAGCGTAGAAGAAGCTGTAGCACTTGCAAAAGAAACTAACTTTGCAAAATTTGACGCAACTGTAGAAGTTGCTTACAACTTGAACATCGACGTTAAAAAAGCTGACCAACAAATCCGTGGAGCAATGGTATTGCCAAACGGTACGGGTAAAACTTCACGCGTTCTTGTTTTCGCACGTGGTGCAAAAGCTGAAGAAGCAAAAGCTGCTGGTGCAGACTTTGTTGGTGAAGATGACCTTGTTGCTAAAATCAACGACGGTTGGTTGGACTTCGACGTAGTTATCGCTACACCTGACATGATGGCTCTTGTTGGACGTCTTGGACGTGTCCTTGGACCACGTAACTTGATGCCAAACCCTAAAACTGGTACTGTAACAATGGATGTTGCTAAAGCAGTTGAAGAGTCTAAAGGTGGTAAAATCACTTACCGTGCTGACCGTGCAGGTAACGTTCAAGCAATCATCGGTAAAGTATCATTTGAAGCTGAAAAATTGGTTGAAAACTTCAAAGCTTTCAACGAAACAATCCAAAAAGCAAAACCAGCTACAGCTAAAGGAACTTACGTAACAAACTTGACTATCACAACTACTCAAGGTGTTGGTATCAAAGTTGATGTAAACTCACTTTAATCAGTAGTTAAAGTAATGTAAAAAAGTTGAAGACGCTATGTCTCAACTTTTTTTGATTTCAAAATATCTTCTTGTAAGGTAATACTCAATGAAAATCAAAGAGCAAACTAGGAAGCTAGCCGCAGGCTGTACTTGAGTACGGCAAGGTGAAGCTGACGTGGTTTGAAGAGATTTTCGAAGAGTATAAATTTAAGTTACTGCTGTTATTCTTAGAGTCACGTGTTTCAATACAATACTCTTTAAGCGTATTTAAATTGGTTTTATACTAAAGCATTGATCATCGTTAATGAAAAATAGAAAAATCTCTAATAAAATTAAAAAATACTCATTCAAACTCAATAATTATCAGTTATAATACTTGAATGCTATAAATTTAAATGTTATAATCAGTTAAAGTGTTTACAATCATATAGCAATCTTTTTTAAGATGTTCTTCTCTTAATATTACTAAAAAATTTAAGGGGGGCTTTTTATTTGCCCTAATGCTTTAAATCAACACGAATAAAATAAATCAAGGAGGTTGAATCTCATGAAGAGAGGTCAACAAGATTTTAGAACTGAAAGATACCTTCGATATGGTATTCGTAAGTATAGTTTTGGGGCAGCATCAGTGGCAATTGCGGCTGGTTTGATGTTTCTTGGAGCTGGTGCGGTATCAGCAACAGAAGTAGAAGGAGTTAATGAACTATCTTCAACAGCTACTCCAACACCGACCATAGGCGATGAGGGTGCTAATCAAGGTGCTAACTCATCTAAATCCACTACTTATGACGCAAAACCAGTCCTAACTAGGGACGGCGGTGAAGATACTGCCTCATCCCAAGCTAGCGATGAGAATACCGAAGCAGCGGCAACTGAATCCTCTACAGAAACAGTTGCAGATAAGACGGAACTACAATCGAAAATTTTGACCTTACGTACTGCAATCCAGTCGGCTACTAAGGGGACAGACAGTCTAGCTCTTGACTTTGCTAATCAAACATTGACAAGTGCGCAAGCAGTTTTAGAAGCTAAACCAAGTCAAGAAGAGGTCGCTCAGCAAGTCCAAGCCCTAACAAATGCTATTACTGTAATCGCAGAGGCATCTAGTCAAGCACAAGCTAATCAAGTCGATACAGCAGAAACAAATCAATCATCTGAAAAAGTAGAGTTAGAAAAGCGAGTGTCAGAGGCGGATGTAACCAATCGTTTAGCAAATAGTTTTTTGGAAAAAGAAGCAAATGATTCAAGCCTTTCTGAAGATGTCAAGAGTGCTATTAGAGCTGCCATAGCCAGCAATGCTGCTAAAATTACAGAAGCAAAGGCTGCTTTAGCAAATGGTGATGCGAGTGCCCAAGCCCTTAACCAATCGATGGCAGAACTGAAGTCATCTATTGAAGCTGTATATGTTACTCTCCGTAAAACAGGCAAAGAAGAATTTTCTGTTTCCTTGGCTGATACGCCTCCTGCCGGTGGTGTAATTGCACAACCAAATGCCAAAGATTATATATCCATTCCGCAGGGGGATGGCACTTATAAGATAGTTTCAACAGCTATAACAGAAGCCTCTGCAACAGGTAAGGATATCTATACCTTTGGTGCAACTGCCGCTACAAGAGGAGATGTCTCAACGGATAGAATCAGTGGAGATATTACGACTCTGGAAGCAGTCGTGTACTCTCACCAACGGACAGGTACCGACACGAATCCTGGCAACTCAGGTCAAGGAAATAATAATAAAGGTCGAATGGATTTTCCTCTAACCAAGGAACAAGCAGAAGCCTTGGCTGCAGAAGCTCCCCTCTGGAAAGGAAAACTCCGTGCAGATGGGTCAACAATTTCAACAGGTAATAATGTAGTTTTTGGTGCAGGAGGAGGATATGAATACCTTGCAACCCACATCTATCACTATGTCTATGAACAAGGTACTGACCGTGTTTATATCGAAAAAATCAAGGGACGATTTAGTGTGACAGAGAAAGCAGCCAAAGCTGGCTGGGAGGTTTCAAAGGTAGAGCCGACAAACTTACCAACAGGTTTAACCTATAATGCAGCTACAGATACTATTCAGGGGAAGATTGTGACAGATGGTCTGGCAAATGGGGTATATGATACGCGGATGTATGTGACCTATACCAATAAACAGACCAATGCTACTGTACGTGCAGTGTACCGAAATCTTCGTGGGGGTTGGATTGGTTGGCAAGATACAACTCCACCAAACATTGGAACCAATGGAGAGGTCTTTGAAGGAAAGGTTGGTAAAAGTAGCTTTACCAATGAACAAGGTCACTCTACAAATAGTATTGATATCCACTACTCAGATACTTCAGGTTCTCGTGCTATGTCTGGCGGTGCTAATGTTAGCTATACGCTAGCAGATGGGACGAATGTTACAGTCCGTAATCAATACGGACCAAGTACTACAGGAATCTCGGGTAATATTGTGACAGCTACTGGAACAGCTCGTGCCGTGGATACAGAGATTCCGGGATTGACCTATGCACTAGATGGTAGTAAACCCTTAACTAGTCCTGACGGTGTGACTACGGGTTATACAGGGAAGGCCTTGATTAGTGGGACTCCAACGGAAGCTGGTATTTATTATGTTACAGCCTATGCTAAGGACTGGAACCAGCCAACAGGTGCAAATGGTTGGACAACCCAGGGGCAAGAAACCCATGCAGGTATCACAGTTAAGGTAGCACCGAAAATTGATGTCCTCAACATTGCTGCATATGGAACAGAAGTCCCAGTGACTATCTCTAAAGGAGCTACCTATGCCAAGGTAACCATGCCTGATGGAAGTGTCACAGCACTTGAAAATAGAGAAGGCAAGTGGTATGTTGCCGCGGAGGGAACTACAAATACAGCAGTGACAGCTGGTGAATTAGTCGGAACAGTTGGTGAACAATTTAAATTAAAAGTTACAAGTGAAATGACAGCAACAGCTGGTGTAAATAAGATATCTGTTTATGCTAAAACAGAAGCTGTTACAGCATCCTTGATGCGTTCATCTGTCACACTCCAAGATAATGATAACTCGTCACATGTTGCAACCTTGAATAAAACAAGTGGACGTTGGGAACTACCAGCTGAATATGCGACTGTTAGAACCGATCACAGAGATGGTACTTATGATGTAACGAATAGAGAAGTTTACACCTCTGTGCAAGCGGATGGCTCTATCAAGTTCTATATTTATGCCTATAACCGTAGTTATGATGCTACAGGAAAGGTTACAGCAGTTAATGATGTGACTCGTAAAGAAACAGTTTATGCGAGAGAAAATACCTTAGCTACAAGAGTTGGGAATGGAACCTATGTAACAGTTTCTTACGATAAAGCTACGAACACATGGTCGTCATCGGATCAGTCAGTAGTGACAGCTAGAAAGACAGATGCTGATCATTGGGAAGTATCTACTTCATCAGGATTTTCTGGTGTGGTTAAGGCTACTACAGCAGAATCAACGGACGAAGCTACGATTATCAATAGAAAACCAACTGTTACTTCGACTTCTTATACAACTAAGATGAATACAACTGTAGACTTAGTAGATCGCAGTTTGGACGGAGTAAGTACGGTAACAACTAATGCTCATGTGACAGTAGCTGATGCAGAAGATGACTCACTTCCATCTACAAGTGATGCTGAGAAAACTTTCAAGACTAGTCACAATACCAAGATAACAACTATTACAGTAACTGATCCAAATGGTGGGGTGGTTGCATCTTACACAAAGACTGGTGATGCTCATAATTACCCAGATGCAACAAGCTTAAAATTGACAGAAGTTGGTGTTTATACGGTTACAGTAGATGTTATGGATAGTAATACTAACCTAGTTGATGAGACAAACGTTGGTGAGACAACAGCAGGGACAGATCATGGTGCAAACACATCCACGGCAAGAACAGTCTACACTATTACTGTTACTCCTCTGGATATAGAGGGTCAACCTACGAAATCATTGGCTATTCAAGGACGTCCACAATCAGGTAACCCAACATTTGAGTTTAAAACAGATACCGAAACTGAGACTGAGAAAGAGACAGAGATTGATCAGGGAACAAAACTCTATAGCCTTGAAGGAGCGATAGATGGCTCTGTAACGGCTACAAAAGATGGTAAGACAATAGGTACTTACAAGATTGATAAAGATACAGGATTGGTCACTTTCACTCCTGAAAAAGACTTTACAGGGGAAGCACCAGCAGTTACAGTACGTTTGACAGTAACATTTGCTAATGATACTACTGGCAACCCACTCACTGCAACTGCGACAGCTACCTACACCCCAACAGTTATTCCAGTAACACCAAGCTCTGAAGCTTCTAAGACAACTGGGCCGCAAGGACAAGCCCAGACTTCAGTTATTAAGTATGACACTGCAGATACAGACGCTAGCACTGTGAACTTTACTAAAGGTAGTGCTCTGGTTGAAACTGTTGAGAAGTCTGTCGATCTAGATAAAGGAACGGTAACGCTTCTTGATGCCAATGGAACAGAAACTACAACTGTCACAGTGGCCAATCAAGGTACCTACAGTCTAAACAAAGACACCAACACCATCACCTTCCAACCTCTTTCAAGCTTTGTAGGCAAGGCGACTCCAGTAACAGTTCAAGTGAAGGATGACAACGGAACAGCGACAACAACGACTTACACTCCAACGGTAACAGCTGTGACCATGACATCTGAAGATGCTACATCGACTGGTATTCAAGGGGCTACTCAAAGTGGAACACCAGAATTTGAAACATCAAATCCATCAGTAACGATTACAACACGTCAGTTGCTTGATCCATCAACGATGCAACCAACTACTAGTGTTACGATTCAAGGTGAGGGGACGTACACAATTGAACCAACAACAGGTCTTGTGACCTTCGTACCAGATCCATCATACAAAGAGAAGGGGACAGGTGTTACTGTTCAAGCAACGGACTCAAATGGTGAAACCTCAACCGCTACCTACACTCCGACAGTTACTCCAGTTTCTCTAACATCGACTGATGTGACATCGAAAGATATTCAAGGGGCAGAACAAGAAGGAACTCCAACCTTTGCCTTGTCAAATGGAGCAGAAGCAACAACGACTATCACAGGCTATAAACTTGTGGATCCAACTACAGGCCAAGCGACAGATGAAACATCTGTAGTTGTTCAATCAGTTGGTACGTATACAATTGATTCAACGACAGGTAAAGTAACCTTCCAACCAGATGGTGCGTACAAGGGGACACCAGATGCCATCAAAGTTGAAGCAACTGCGACTGTTAAAAATGCCAAGAATGAAACTGCAAGCATTACGAAAGAAGCTACCTACACCCCAACAGTTATTCCAGTAACACCAAGCTCTGAAGCTTCAGAGACAACTGGACCGCAAGGACAAGCCCAGACTTCAGTTATTAAGTATGACACTACAGATACAGACGCTAGCACTGTGAACTTTACTAAAGGTAGTGCTATGGTTGAAACTGTTGCGAAGTCTGTTGAGCTAGATAAGGGAACGGTAACGCTTCTTGATGCCAATGGAGCAGAAACTACAACTGTTACAGTGGCAAATCAAGGTACCTACAGTCTAAACAAAGACACCAACACCATCACCTTCCAACCTCTTTCAAGTTTCGTAGGAAAGGCAACTCCAGTAACAGTTCAAGTGAAGGATGCCAACGGAACAATTACAACAACGACTTACACTCCAACGGTAACAGCTGTAACTCCAACAGGTGCTTCATCGGTTACTGAAGGAGCTCGTGGAACTATTCAAACATCTCCTGTAGTATTTGATACGCCAGATCAAGATAATACAACAGTAAACTTTAATAAAGGTCATGAAAAAGTTGAACTTGATAAGTCTACTCTAACATTAGTTGATAAAACTGGTAAAGAAGTGAAAGAAGTTGTAGTTCCAGGAGAAGGAACATATGTACTCAAGGATGGAGTCGTTGAATTTACACCAGAAAAAGATTTTGTAGGGAAAACTTCTGGAGTAACAGTTCAAGTGAAAGACGTCAATGGTAAGGTAGTTTCTGAAACTTATACTCCAACTGTGCGTCCTGTAACGGAGTTTAAAGATACAGATGGGAATGTTGTTTCAGGAAGTACTACAGAAGATGGCAAAGTTGATAAGAAGGACTTCCCAGGTTATAGATTTGTTGAAACTAAAGTTGATAACAAGGGTAATACTACTCATATCTATGAAAAAGTAACAACAACATTCAAGGATAAGGAAGGCAATCTTATTACTGTTGATAAAGACAACAACCCTGTGAAATCAACAGAAGAAGGAGAAACTCCGGCTAAAACGATTCCAGGTTATAAATTCGTAGAGACTAAGAAACTTCCAAACGGAGATATCGAACACATCTACGAAAAAGTAAGTACCTTCTTCAAAGATAAAGAAGGCAAAGAGATTCCAAACTATCCAAGTGAGCCAGGTACAGTCGATAAGAAAGACATCCCAGAATACAGATTCGTAGAAACGAAGAAACTGTCAAATGGAGATACTGTTCATGTTTATGAAAAAGTAAGTACCTTCTTCAAAGATAAAGAAGGCAAAGAGATTCCAAACTATCCAAGTGAGCCAGGTACAGTCGATAAGAAAGATATTCCAGAATACAGATTCGTAGAGACTAAGAAATTACCAAATGGTGATACTGAACATATCTACGAAAAAGTAAGTACCTTCTTCAAAGATAAAGAAGGAAACGAAATTCCTAACTATCCAAGTGAAGCAGGAACAGTAGATAAGAAAGACATCCCAGGCTACCGCTTCGTTGAGACTAAGAAACTGTCAAATGGAGATACTGTTCATGTTTATGAAAAAGTAACACCACCAGCTCCAACACCTTCACCTGTTCCTCAACCAAATCCAGGTAAGCAAAATACAACTACTTGGACTGATGAGGGTGGAAATCCATTGAAACCAACTGAGCCAGGTTCTAAAGAACCGGGAACAATTCCAGGTTACGAATATGTGAAGACTGTGACAGATTCAAATGGAAATATCAGACATATCTTCCGCAAAGTTGAGATGCCAACTCCAACACCGGTTGAACCGACTCAACCAGCACAACCGGTAGAGCCAGCTAAACCTCAAATGCCAGCAACACCTAAATATGTTGATGGTCAAAAAGAATTGCCTAACACAGGTACAGAAGCTAATGCTAGTCTAGCTGCGCTTGGACTTCTTGGAGTCCTAGGTGGATTTGGACTTCTTGCTCGCAAGAAAAAAGAAGACTAATCTTTCTAATGGGTATAATTTGTTTGCAATGAACAGATTGTCCTTAATGAGGATGGGCAAAAACTTCATTTCAGGATAAAATGAAGTAAATATTCCCACAATAAAACGCATAGTATCAAGTTTTTCAAGACCTGATATTATGCGTTTTTAATTTTAAAGACTTTTTTCAGTCTCACTTATTGTACAGTGAAATGAGATAAAAAATGGACAAGTTGATTGGGGGATTTAAACCAATTTCTAACAATGTTTTAGAAAACTCGGCGGACTATTCCAGATTCAATCAACTATAATGTTAAAAGTTATTGGACCTGTAGAGGTTCCACAATTTCGTCATTTTGAGTCTAAAAAGAGAATGGTTTCCATGCTTTGATTGCTGTTCTCTACAAACGTGAGCTTGTGCATGAGTCGAACGTTAGGGAGTTCCTCGATATGTTAGAGGATTGGGAGTTTTAAAAAATCCTTGTTTATGTTTTTTTATATGCCATTGATTTACAGTAAATACAAAGACTGAGAGCTTACTTCTCAGTCTTGGATATGTTGAAAGAGGTGGTCGAGTTGGTTTAGGTAGTCGGTGCGTGAGTTGATAATTCTCAGGATATGGACTTCTTTTTCATGAATGAGGTAAAAGAGTAGGTATTGTTTAGAGACAATCATTCTGAGAGTATTTCCTGGATAGAGGGAGTATCCGATTTTATGGTCAAAGTTAATACCGCCCTCTGGTGAGAAGGTGAGTAGGTTGGTAATTTGTTGGAGGCGAGTGAAGACTTTCTTGGCTATGTTTTCACTGAACTCTGTGGAGTAGTAGATGAAAATAGCGTCCAAGTCTTGTCTGGCTTGTTCTGTAAAGCGTACTTTATAGTCCATACTTTGAAAAGACCTCGTCTGCGTCGTAGAGACGCCCCTCGATGATGTCTTGGTAGCCTTTATCTAGTTCTGCCTTGAGTTCGCCTAGGAAGATTTCTGCTTTGAGTTGGTCGGCTGTTTTAATTGGTAGCCCTTTTTCAAGGACGATTTGTTCTACAAAGAGGTTGAGGGCATCTGAAAGGCTGATGTTTTGGCTTTCTAGGATGGTTTTTGCTTCTTCAAATAGTTGAGTATTGACGCGGAAGTTACAAACTCGGTCTCGTGTAAGTCTTGACATGGCATTTCTCCTTGTAACGATATTGTATGACACATATCTTACATAAAAAGATAGAGAAAGTCAAGGGCTGTTTTAGTAGGGAAGGGTGGTAGGTTGGTAATTTAAACTATCAAACAGAATTTTTGATTAAAAGTATTATTTTAAGAGAAAAATTTTCAATTTTACAAATTTTAAGCAAACGCTTGCATTCTAGTTTTTATTGGACTATAATAGATTGGTGTAAAGCTTTCTGTAATAATAAAATATAGAAGGTATAGAAAGTAAGGATTTAGAATATTTGTAGTCAAAAGACAATGTTGCAATTCCTTACCATAGGGAGATAGATATGGCAATGATAGAAGTGGAACATCTTCAGAAAAATTTTGTGAAGACAGTTAAGGAACCAGGGTTGAAGGGGGCATTACGTTCCTTTATTCATCCTGAAAAGCAGACCTTTGAAGCGGTCAAGGATTTGACCTTTGAGGTCCCAAAGGGGCAGATTTTAGGCTTCATCGGGGCTAATGGTGCTGGAAAGTCGACAACCATTAAAATGCTGACAGGGATTTTAAAACCGACATCTGGTTTTTGTCGGATTAACGGCAAGATTCCCCAGGACAATCGTCAAGATTATGTCAAGGATATTGGGGTGGTCTTTGGACAACGTACCCAGCTATGGTGGGATTTGGCTCTGCAAGAGACCTATACGGTCTTGAAGGAGATTTACGATGTGCCAGACTCGCTCTTTCATAAGCGCATGGACTTTTTGAATGAAGTCTTGGATTTGAAGGACTTTATCAAGGACCCCGTGCGGACTCTTTCATTGGGACAGCGCATGCGGGCGGACATTGCAGCTTCCTTGCTTCACAATCCCAAGGTTCTCTTTTTAGATGAGCCGACCATTGGTTTGGATGTGTCGGTCAAGGATAACATTCGTCGGGCTATTACACAAATCAATCAAGAGGAAGAGACAACTATTCTTTTGACCACTCACGATCTGAGTGATATTGAGCAACTCTGTGATCGGATTTTTATGATAGATAAGGGGCAGGAGATTTTTGATGGAACGGTGAGCCAACTTAAGGAGACCTTTGGTAAGATGAAGACACTCTCCTTTGAACTGCTACCAGGTCAAAGTCATCTCCTTTCTCACTATGAAGGCTTTTCGGATATGACAATTGATAGACAAGGAAATAGCCTCAATATTGAATTTGACAGTTCCCGCTATCAGTCAGCTGATATTATCAAGCAAACCCTGTCTGATTTTGAGATCCGCGATTTGAAGATGGTGGATACGGATATTGAGGATATTATCCGTCGCTTCTATCGAAAGGAGCTCTAGGATGATCAAATTATGGAGACGTTATAAACCCTTTATCAATGCAGGGGTTCAGGAGTTGATTACCTATCGAGTCAACTTTATTCTCTATCGAATCGGCGATGTCATGGGGGCTTTTGTAGCTTTTTATCTCTGGAAGGCAGTTTTTGATTCCTCACAAGAGTCTTTGATTCAGGGCTTTAGTATGGCAGATATCACTCTCTACATCATTATGAGTTTTGTGACCAATCTGTTGACCAGGTCGGATAGCTCCTTTATGATTGGGGAGGAGGTCAAGGATGGTTCCATCATCATGCGCTTACTGAGACCAGTACATTTTGCGGCCTCCTACCTCTTTACCGAGCTTGGTTCCAAGTGGTTGATTTTTATTAGCGTTGGACTGCCATTTTTAAGTGTCATTGTCTTGATGAAAATCGTATCTGGGCAAGAGATTGTAGAAGTGCTGGGATTAACTGTCCTTTACCTCTTTAGCTTAACGCTGGCCTATCTGATTAACTTTTTCTTTAATATCTGTTTTGGGTTTTCAGCCTTTGTGTTTAAAAATCTATGGGGTTCCAACCTACTTAAGACTTCCATAGTGGCTTTTATGTCTGGAAGTTTGATTCCCTTGGCTTTCTTTCCAAAGCTTGTTGCAGATATTCTCTCCTTCCTGCCTTTTTCATCCTTGATTTATACCCCAGTTATGATTATTGTTGGGAAATACGATGCCAGTCAGATGCTTCAAGCACTCGCTTTGCAGTTTTTCTGGCTCTTAGTGATGGTGGGCTTGTCTCAATTGATTTGGAAACGAGTCCAGTCATTTATCACCATTCAAGGAGGTTAGTATGAAAAAATATCAACGCATGCATCTGATTTTTATCAGACAATACATCAAGCAAATCATGGAATACAAGGTGGATTTTGTAGTTGGTGTGCTGGGAGTTTTTTTGACTCAAGGCTTGAATCTCTTGTTTCTCAATGTCATCTTTCAACATATCCCCTCGCTAGAAGGCTGGACTTTTCAAGGAATCGCCTTTATCTATGGCTTTTCCTTGATTCCTAAGGGGTTGGACCATCTCTTTTTTGATAATCTCTGGGCGCTAGGGCAACGCCTGGTGAGAAAAGGGGAGTTTGACAAGTATTTGACTCGTCCTATCAATCCTCTCTTTCACATCCTAGTTGAGACCTTTCAGATTGATGCCTTGGGCGAGCTCTTGGTCGGTGGTATTTTATTGGGAACAACAGTGACCAGCATTGCTTGGACTCTTCCAAAATTCCTGCTTTTCCTAGTTTGTATTCCTTTTGCGACCTTGATTTATACTTCCTTGAAAATCGCGACAGCTAGTATCGCTTTTTGGACCAAGCAGTCAGGCGCTATGATTTACATTTTCTATATGTTTAATGATTTTGCCAAGTATCCGATTTCTATTTACAATTCTCTTCTTCGTTGGTTGATTAGTTTTATCGTGCCTTTTGCCTTTACGGCCTACTATCCTGCCAGCTATTTCTTGCAGGACAAGGATGTAATCTTTAACATCGGAGGTTTGATGTTGATTTCCCTTGTTTTCTTTGTCATTTCCCTTAAACTCTGGGACAGGGGCTTGGATTCTTATGAAAGTGCTGGATCGTAAATAATAGAATATCAAAGCCTTGTCTTAGGACAGGCTTTTTCTAATAGAGATGAAAATTTCTTGACATCTATTCTCAGAGTGCTATACTGTAAGTGAAATCGCCGATTTAGCTCAGTTGGTAGAGCAAGGCACTCGTAAAGCCTAGGTCACAGGTTCGATCCCTGCAATCGGCAAAGTGAAGAAGCTCATTAGGGCTTCTTTTCTTTTATCTTAACTATTCAACCATTTAGACCGATATAGCGACCAGATAGGCAAACGAACTTGTTCTTGAAACTAACCTCTGCTATAATGATTTTTGTAAGGGACGTGAGTATTCATACTCTTCGAAAATCTCTTCAAACAAAGTCAGCTTCCATCTGCAACCTCAAA
>NZ_VMLJ01000026.1:0-7918 GCF_013276615.1 Streptococcus sp. 1621 | reverse complement strand
GATTTTCATTGAGTATTAGTTGCTAGAGCAAGACAATCGTAAAGCCTAGGTCACAGGTGAACATATGACTGAAGATTTGAAAAAATAGATATGTATAAATAA
Organism: Streptococcus sp. 1621; assembly: GCF_013276615.1. NCBI lineage: Bacteria > Bacillati > Bacillota > Bacilli > Lactobacillales > Streptococcaceae > Streptococcus > Streptococcus sp. 1621. The sequence goes on along the minus strand of NZ_VMLJ01000026.1, from coordinate 7,816 downwards.
CCGTTAAGTCTTATTATTAGCGGTTATTTATATTGTTTAATAGCGCTGATATTTCATCAATGATGTTTGACTTTGTGATTTTGGTAGTGGTTCAATTTGATTGCTACTATTTTTGATGGTATGAATGTGCTTATAATGTATCCCCGTTAAGTACGAAACTTTTGGATCATTTATTAACATGCGTTAAAAATAAAATTAACCAGCCTTAATTTTTCTTGACTTAAATTTTTTAAATGATATACTATTTTTATGGAGAGCTAACAATTATATATAAATGTACTACTCTATTTCCTAGATAATACTTAGTAAAACTTTTTATAACAAAGGCTAGCAAAGTTAAAGTTTTCTATCTATTGGAAGTTAAATAAATATGTAAGGAATTAAAATGAAAAAAAGTACAGTATTGTCATTAACCACAGCTGCAGTTGTTTTAGCAGCATATGTCCCTAATGAGGTAGTCTTAGCAGACACATCTAGCTCTGAAGATGCTTTAACTATCTCTGATACAGAAAAAGTAGTAGTAGATAAGGAAGCAGAAAATAAAGAAAAACATGAAAATATTCATAATGATATAGAAACTTCCAAGGATACTGAAGAGAAGAAAACAACGGTTATTGAGGAAAAAGAAGTTGTTAGTAAAGAATCTGTGATAGATAACAAAACTAGCAATGAAGAAGCAACAATCAAAGAAGATTCCAATCAATCCCAAGAAGATAAAGCTAACTCGTCTGCAAGTAAAGACCCAGAAAGTCCCAAAAAAGAGGATAAACTTGTCTATATTGCTGAATTTAAAGATAAAGAATCTGGAGAAAAAGCAATCAAGGAATTATCCAATCTTAAGGATACAAACGTTTTATATACCTATAATACGATTTTTAATGGTGTTTCAATAGAAACAACTCCAGATAATCTGGATAAAATTAAACTAATAGAAGGTATTTCATCGGTTGAACGGTCACAAAAACTCCAACCCATGATGAATCATGCCCGAAAGGAAATTGGAGTTGAGGAGGCTATCGATTACCTAAAGTCTATCAATGCTCCATTTGGTAAAAATTTTGATGGTAGAGGTATGGTCATTTCAAATATCGATACCGGGACAGATTATAGGCATAAGGCCATGAGGATTGATGATGATGCTAAAGGCTCAATGAGATTTAAAAAAGAAGACTTAAAAGGTACTGATAAAAATTTCTGGTTGAGTGATAAGATTCCTCATGCTTTCAATTATTATAATGGTGGTAAAATTACTGTAGAAAAAGCTGATGATGGGAGCGATTATTTTGATCCACATGGGATGCATATTGCAGGGATTCTTGCGGGAAATGATACTGAAAAAGATATTAAAAACTTTAACGGAATAGATGGAATTGCTCCTAATGCACAGATCTTCTCTTATAAAATGTACTCTGACGCAGGATCTGGCTTCGCAGGAGATGAAACAATGTTTCATGCTATTGAAGATTCCATTAAACACAATGTCGATGTTGTTTCGGTATCATCTGGTTTTACAGGAACAGGTCTTGTAGGTGAGAAATATTGGCAAGCTATTAGAGCATTAAGAAAAGCAGGCATTCCAATGGTTGTAGCTACAGGTAACTATGCGACTTCTGCTTCAAGTTCTTCATGGGATTTAGTGGCAAATAATCATCTGAAAATGACCGACACTGGAAATGTAACGCGAACAGCAGCACATGAAGATGCGATAGCGGTTGCATCTGCTAAAAATCAAACAGTTGAGTTTGATAAAGTTAACATAGGTGGAAAAAGTTTTAAATACAGAAATATAGGAGCCTTTTTCGATAAGAATAAAATCACAACAAATGAAGATGGTTCAAAAGCTCCTGATAAATTGAAATTTGTATATATAGGCAAAGGCCAAGACCAAGAGTTGATAGGTTTGGATCTTAAGGGCAAAATTGCAGTAATGGATAGAATTTATACAAAGGATTTAAAAAATGCTTTTAAAAAAGCTACGGATAAGGGTGCACGCGCCATTATGGTTGTAAATACTGTAAATTACTACAATAGAGATAATTGGACAGAGCTTCCAGCTATGGGATATGAAGCGGATGAAGCTACTAAAAGTCAAGTGTTTTCAATTTCAGGAGATGATGGTGTAAAGCTATGGAACATGATTAATCCTGATAAAAAAACTGAAGTCAAAAGAAATAATAAAGAAGATTTTAAAGATAAATTGGAGCAATACTATCCAATTGATATGGAAAGTTTTAATTCCAACAAACCGAATGTAGGTGACGAAAAAGAGATTGACTTTAAGTTTGCACCTGACACAGACAAAGAACTCTATAAAGAAGATATCATCGTTCCAGCAGGATCCACATCTTGGGGGCCAAGAATAGATTTACTTTTAAAACCCGATGTTTCGGCACCTGGTAAAAACATTAAATCTACTCTCAATGTCATTAATGGGAAATCAACTTATGGCTATATGTCAGGAACTAGTATGGCAACTCCAATCGTAGCAGCTTCTACTGTTTTGATTAGACCGAAGTTAAAGGAAATGCTTGAAAGACCTGTATTGAAAAATCTTGAGGGAGATGACAAAATAGACCTTACAAGTCTTACAAAAATTGCTTTACAAAATACTGCGCGACCTATGATGGACGCAACGTCTTGGAAAGAAAAAAGCCAATACTTTGCATCACCTAGACAACAGGGAGCAGGGCTAATTAATGTTGCCAATGCTTTGAGAAATGAAGTTGTAGCGACTTTCAAAAACAAGGATTCTAAAGGTTTGGTAAACTCTTATGGTTCTATTTCTCTTAAAGAAATAAAAGGAGAAGAAAAATATTTTACAGTTAAGCTTCACAATACATCAGACAGACCTTTAACCTTTAAAGTTTCAGCATCAGCGATAACTACAGATTCTCTAACTGACAGATTAAAACTGGATGAAACATATAAAGATGAAAAATCTCCAGATGGGAAGCAAATTGTTCCAGAAATCCATCCAGAAAAAATCAAAGGAGCAAATATCACATTTGAGCATGATACTTTCACTATAGGCGCAAATTCTAGCTTTGATTTGAATGCGGTTATAAATGTTGGAGAGGCTAAAGACAAAAATAAATTTGTAGAATCATTTATTCATTTTGAGTCAGTGGAAGAAATGGAAGCTCTAAACTCTAACGGGAAGAAAATAAACTTCCAACCTTCTTTGTCGATGCCTCTAATGGGATTTGCTGGGAATTGGAACCACGAACCAATCCTTGATAAATGGGCCTGGGAAGAGGGTTCAAAATCAAAAACAATGGAAGGTTATGATGATGATGGTAAACCGAAAATTCCTGGAACCTTGAACAAGGGTATTGGTGGAGAACATGGTATAGATAAATTTAATCCAGCAGCTATTATTCAAAACAGAAAAGATAAAAATATTACATCACTAGACCAAGACCCAGACTTATTTGCCTTTAACAACCAAGGTATTCATGCAGAATCCACTAGTGGATCTAATGTTGCTAGGGTATATCCACTTGACTCAAAGGGAGAACCACAAAGTGTTTCACTAGAAAGAGGATTAACCCCTTCTCCACTTGTATTAAGAAGTGCAGAAGAAGGATTGATTTCAATAGTAAATATAAATAAAGAGGGAGAAAATCAAAGAGACTTAAAAGTCATTTCGAGAGAACACTTTATTAGAGGAATTTTAAATTCTAAAAGCAATGATGCAAAGGGAATCAAATCATCTAAACTAAAAGTTTGGGGTGATTTGAAGTGGGATGGACTCATCTATAACCCTAGAGGTAGAGAAGAAAATGAACCAGAAAGTAAGGATAACCAAGATCCAGCTACTAGGATAAGAGGACAATTTGAATCAATAGCTGAGGGTCAATACTTCTACAAATTCAAATATAGATTAACCAAGGATTATCCATGGCAAGTTTCTTATATACCAGTAAAAATTGATAATACAGCTCCAAAAATTATTTCAATTGATTTTTCTAATCCAGATAAAATTAAATTGATCGCAAAAGATACCTACCACAAGGTAAAGGATGAGTACAAACACGAAACCTTGTTTGCTAGAGACCAAAAAGAACATCCTGAGAAATTTGAAGAAGTAGCCAACGAAGTATGGTACGCAGGTGCAGCTCTTGTCGATAAGTATGGAGATGTTGAGAAAAGTCTTGATGTAACTTACGCCGGAGAGGGTGAGGGAAGAAATAGGAAGCTTGATAAAGATGGAAATACTATCTACGAAATTAGCGGAGCAGGAGATTTAAGAGGAAAAATCATCGAAGTAATCGCCCTAGATGGTGCAAGCAACTTCACCAAAATCCATAGAATTAAATTTGATGACCAAGCTGATGAAAAAGGAATGATTTCTTATTACCTAGTAGATCCTGACAAAAATGCTTCTTCTTACAAAAAACTAGGGGAAATTTCTGAAGATAAACTTAAAAATGCCCAAAGTCCAGAAGCCTCAAATAACGTAGAAGAAAAGAAAGAGACTGTTGAAGAAAAACCTATAGAGGGACCTTCAACTCTAGAGTTAGACAAAGAAATCTCTACTGTAAGAAACTTTGAAAATAAAGACCTAAAGAAACTAATTAAAAAGAAATATAAGGAAGAAGAAGACTTTGTAAATGGCGGAAAAAGAAAAGTAGAGCTTGATTATCAATATGACGATGAAGGAAATATAACTGCCTATGTGGATGGAAGTGCTCTAGAATATGAGACTGAGAAACTTGATGATGTTAAATCAAAGCTTGGTGGTGTATTAAGCCCATCAAAGGATGGACATTTTGAAATTCTTGGAAAAGTAAGTAATGTATCCAAAAATGCTAAGGTATATTATGGAAATACCTATAAATATATAGAAATCAAAGCGACCAAGTATGATTCCAATTCAAAAACGATGACATTTGATTTATACGCTAATATTAATGATATTGTGGATGGATTAGCTTTTGCAGGAGATATGAGATTCTTTGTTACAGATGATGGTCAGAGAAAAGCTGAAACGAAGATTAGAATGCCTGAAAAAAATAGGGAAACTAAGACAGAATATCTCTATGCATCAAGTTATGGGAATATAATAGAATTAGGGGAAGGAGATCTTTCAAAGAACAAACCAAACAATTTAACTGAAATGGAATCTGGTAAAATCTATTCTGATTCAGAAAAACAACAATATCTATTAAAGGATAATATCATTCTGAGAAAAGGCTATGCACTAAAAGTGACTACCTATAATCCTGGAAAAACGGATATGTTAGAAGGAAATGGAGTCTATAGCAAGGAAGATATAGCAAAAATACAAAATTCCAATCCTAATCTAAGAGCCCTTTCAGAAAAAATAATTTATTCTGACAGTAGAAATGTTGAAGATGGAAGAAGTACTCAAGCTGTATTAATGTCGGCTTTGGACGGCTTTAACATTGTAAGGTATCAAGTGTTTAGATTTAAAATGAACGATAAAGGGGAGGCAATCGATAAAGACGGAAATCTTGTAACAGATCCGTCTAAACTTGTATTATTTGGTAAGGATGGTAAAGAGTACACTGGAGAGGATAAGTCCAATGTAGAAGCTATAAAAGAAGATGGCTCTACGTTATTTATTGATGCAAAACCAGTAAATCTTTCAATGGACAAGAACTACTTTAATCCATCTAAATTTAATAAAATTTATGTACGAAATCCAGAGTTTTATTTAAGAGGTAAGATTTCTGATAAGGGTGGTTTTAACTGGGAATTGAGAGTTAATGAATCTGTTGTAGATAATTATTTAATCTACGGAGATTTACACATTGATAACACTAGAGATTTTAACGTTAAGCTTAATGTTAAAGACGGTGACATCATGGACTGGGGGATGAAAGATTATAAAGCAAACGGATTTCCAGATAAGGTAACAGATATGGATGGAAATGTTTATCTTCAAACTGGCTATAGCAATTTGAATGCGAAAGCGGTTGGAGTACACTATCAATTTTTATATGATAATGTTAAACCAGAAGTAAACATTGATCCCAAGGGAAATACAAGTATCGAATATGCTGATGGAAAATCTGTAGTCTTTAACATCAATGATAAAAGAGATAATGGATTCAATGGTGAGATTCAAGACAAACATATTTATGTAAATGGAAAAGAATATAAATCATTTGATGATATTAAACAACTAACAGATAAGACACTAAATATTAAGATTCTTGTAAAAGATTTCGCAAGAAATACAACCGTAAAAGAATTCATTTTAAACAAAGATACGGGAGAGGTAAGAGAACTAAAACCTCATAGGGTAACTGTGACCATTCAAAATGGAAAAGAAATGAGTTCAACGATAGTGTCGGAAGAAGATTTCATTTTACCTGTCTATGAGGGTGAATTAGAAAAAGGATATCAATTTGATGGCTGGGAAATTTCTGGTTTCAAAGGGAAAAAAGACGTTGGCTATGTTCTTAATCTATCAAAAGATACCCTTATAAAACCTGTATTCAAGAAAATAGAGGAGAAAAAGGAGGAGGAAAATAAACCTACTTTTGATGTATCGAAAAAGAAAGATAAGGTACAAGCAAATCATAGTCAATTAGATGAAAATTACAAAAAGGAGGATTTACAAAGAGAACATCATTCACAAAAACCTGATTCAACTAAGGATGTCAAATCTACAGTTTCTGTACAAGTAAATTATAGTCAATTAGATGAAAGTCAAAGATCTGATTCAACTAAGGATGTTACAGCTCCAGTTCCTGATAAAAATGATAAAAACTTTGAAAATAAGAAGGAAGTTTATCTTAATGAACCAGAGAATATAGCTAATAAACATACCAATATCGATAGTAAATCGGATACTAACAATTCTGATAGATTGCCAAAAACCGGAACAGTTAGAGAAGGTTTTACACCATTCATTGCTGGAATAATGTTTACCTTAGGTGCATTTCTTGGATTAAAGAAAAAAGATCAAGATTAAGACAAAAGCTATAGAAAAATGGTTTGTGTACTGAGATAGTATGATGATGAAACAGTTTTGTAAAAATAGCTATTTATAACTTAATTATTTAGTTTACTTTACTATTGATACTCTTTTTTGGATCTATTAATAGACTTAGTTTCGATAACTAATGAATTGATTGAAAGGGTTAGTATTGACAATATTGGTCATATTGATTAGAAAATAGAGTCTATCAAAATTTAAAGGCTAATAGAGGTGATGAGACAATTTCAAGGAATTAAGTAGCGTTTGGTTGCTTAATTCCTTTTTATTTGGAAGGAAGTTTTTCACCTATTTCCTTATTTTACGGCTATTATTGAGCCACTTAGACCGAGATTGAGACCAGATAGGCAAACGAACTTGTTTTTGAAATTGACCTCTGTTATAATGATTTTTGTAAGGAACAGGAGGCGTCACTATCAGATAACTCAAGTTCCTAAAAAAGAAATCGGAGATAAAGAAATGAAAAAATTATTGGGGATTGTATTTTTAGTAGCAGCAGCGACAGTAGTGTATTTTGGTTCTGTTGGCTGGCCAAGTTTGGATGTCAACCTATGGTCCCTGATTCCGGTAGGATTGTTCCTCTTTTTCACACTAGAGAATCTTTTGAAAAAAGACTACAAGGCTAGTCTGATGTGTTTGATTATTGCCTTCATCATCGCAAATGCAATTTTGGATCTGTTGCCAATTTCAAGTGGCTTGGTGATTGGAGCAGGTGTGCTGGCTTGTGTAGGTATTGGTTATCTCTTTCCTGATAAAGAAGGAAAATAATACTCTTCGAAAATCTCTTCAAACCACGTCAGCTTCCATCTGCAACCTCAAAACAGTGTTTTGAGCAATCTGCGGCTA
>NZ_VMLJ01000025.1:0-49232 GCF_013276615.1 Streptococcus sp. 1621 | reverse complement strand
TACTTTGAGAAGTTAGCCCTTAAAAATAATCAAAAAAGTTTTTTTAAAAACGCTTGCAATTATGCTTGAAAAGGAGTATACTTATAAGTAGCGCAAACGTTTGCGTCTGTTAAAATACGCAACGTTCCATTATTTTAACACATGAGGTGCTATTATGAAAAAACGTCAAAGTGGTGTGTTGATGCACATCTCTTCTCTCCCAGGAGCTTACGGAATCGGATCATTTGGTCAAAGTGCTTACGACTTCGTTGATTTCTTGGTTCGTACAAAACAACGTTACTGGCAAATCCTTCCATTAGGAACAACTAGTTACGGGGATTCTCCTTACCAATCTTTCTCAGCCTTCGCAGGAAACACTCATTTTATCGATTTAGATATCTTGGTGGAGCAAGGTTTGTTGGAAGTAAGTGACCTTGAAGGAGTTGACTTTGGTAGCGATGCGTCTGAAGTTGACTATGCTAAGATTTACTATGCACGTCGTCCTCTTTTAGAAAAAGCGGTGAAACGTTTCTTTGAAGTCGGAGATGTTAAAGATTTTGAGAAATTTGCTCAAGACAACCAATCCTGGCTTGAGCTCTTTGCTGAGTATATGGCTATCAAAGAGCATTTTGACAATCTTGCTTGGACAGAATGGCCAGATGCAGATGCTCGTGCTCGTAAAGCTTCAGCACTTGAAAGCTACCGTGAGCAATTAGCAGACAAGTTGGTTTACCACCGTGTGACGCAATACTTCTTCTTCCAACAATGGTTGAAATTGAAAGCTTACGCAAACGACAACCACATCGAAATCGTTGGGGACATGCCAATCTACGTAGCGGAAGATTCAAGCGATATGTGGGCAAATCCACATCTCTTCAAGACAGATGTCAATGGTAAGGCTACTTGCATCGCCGGATGCCCACCAGATGAATTTTCTGCAACTGGTCAGCTTTGGGGTAACCCAATCTATGACTGGGAAGCAATGGACAAAGACGGCTACAAATGGTGGATTGAACGCTTGCGTGAAAGCTTCAAAATCTACGACATCGTTCGTATCGACCACTTCCGTGGTTTCGAATCTTACTGGGAAATCCCTGCTGGTTCTGATACAGCAGCACCTGGTGAGTGGGTGAAAGGTCCTGGCTACAAGCTTTTTGCAGCCGTTAAGGAAGAACTTGGTGAGCTAAACATCATTGCAGAAGACCTTGGTTTCATGACAGACGAAGTTATCGAATTACGTGAACGTACTGGCTTCCCAGGAATGAAGATTCTTCAATTTGCCTTCAACCCAGAAGACGAAAGCATCGATAGCCCACACTTGGCACCTGCTAACTCTGTTATGTACACAGGAACACACGATAACAATACGGTCCTTGGTTGGTACCGTAATGAGATCGACGATCCAACTCGTGAATACATGGCTCGCTACACGAACCGTAAAGAGTATGAAACAGTTCCACACGCTATGCTTCGCACAGTCTTTTCATCAGTTAGCTTCATGGCAATTGCAACTATGCAAGATTTGCTAGAATTGGATGAGACAGCTCGTATGAACTTCCCATCTACCCTTGGTGGAAACTGGTCTTGGCGTATGACTGAGGAACAATTGACACCAGCTGTCGAGGAAGGTTTGCTTGACTTGACAACAATCTATCGCCGAATCAATGAAAATTTGGTAGAATTAAAGAAATAATACAATATCAGGAGACACCTTAAACATGTTATCACTACAAGAATTTGTACAAAATCGTTACAATAAAACCATTGCAGAATGTAGCAATGAAGAGCTTTACCTTGCTCTTCTTAACTACAGCAAGCTTGCAAGTAGCCAAAAACCAGTTAACACTGGTAAAAAGAAAGTTTACTATATCTCAGCTGAGTTCTTGATTGGTAAACTCTTGTCAAACAACTTGATCAACCTTGGTCTTTACGACGATGTCAAAAAAGAACTTGCTGCTGCAGGTAAAGACTTGATCGAAGTCGAAGAAGTTGAATTGGAACCATCTCTTGGTAATGGTGGTTTGGGACGTTTGGCTGCCTGCTTTATCGACTCAATTGCGACTCTTGGCTTGAACGGTGATGGTGTTGGTCTTAACTACCACTTTGGTCTTTTCCAACAAGTTCTTAAAAACAACCAACAAGAAACAATTCCAAATGCATGGTTGACAGAGCAAAACTGGTTGGTTCGCTCAAGCCGTAGCTACCAAGTACCATTTGCAGACTTTACTTTGACATCAACTCTTTATGATATTGATGTTCCTGGTTACAAGACAGAAACGAAGAACCGCTTGCGTTTGTTTGACTTGGATTCAGTTGATTCTTCTATTATTAAAGACGGTATCAGCTTTGACAAGACAGATATCGCTCGCAACTTGACTCTCTTCCTTTACCCAGATGATAGTGACCGTCAAGGTGAATTGCTCCGTATCTTCCAACAATACTTCATGGTTTCAAACGGTGCGCAATTGATCATCGACGAAGCAATCGAAAAAGGAAGCAACTTGCATGACCTTGCTGACTACGCAGTTGTCCAAATCAACGACACTCACCCATCAATGGTTATCCCTGAATTGATCCGTCTTTTGACTGCACGTGGTATCGAGCTTGACGAAGCAATTTCAATCGTTCGTAGCATGACTGCCTACACTAACCACACAATACTTGCTGAAGCCCTTGAAAAATGGCCTCTTGAATTCTTGCAAGAAGTGGTTCCTCACTTGGTACCAATCATCGAAGAATTGGACCGTCGCGTGAAAGCAGAATACAAAGATCCAGCTGTTCAAATTATCGATGAGAGCGGACGTGTTCACATGGCTCACATGGATATCCACTACGGATACAGCGTTAACGGAGTAGCAGCACTTCACACTGAAATCTTGAAGAACTCTGAGTTGAAAGCCTTCTATGACCTTTACCCAGAAAAATTCAACAACAAAACAAACGGTATCACTTTCCGTCGTTGGCTCATGCATGCTAACCCAAGCTTGTCTCACTACTTGGATGAGATTCTTGGAGATGGTTGGCACCATGAAGCTGATGAGCTTGAAAAACTCTTGTCTTATGAAGACAAAGCAGCTGTCAAAGAAAAATTGGAAAGCATCAAGGCTCACAACAAACGTAAATTGGCTCGTCACTTGAAAGAACACCAAGGTGTAGAAATCAATCCAAACTCTATCTTTGATATCCAAATCAAACGTCTTCACGAGTACAAACGCCAACAAATGAACGCTTTGTACGTGATCCACAAATACCTTGACATCAAAGCTGGGAACATCCCTGCTCGCCCAATCACAATCTTCTTTGGTGGTAAAGCAGCTCCAGCCTACACAATCGCTCAAGACATCATCCACTTGATCCTTTGCATGTCAGAAGTTATTGCTAACGATCCAGCAGTAGCTCCACACTTGCAAGTAGTTATGGTTGAAAACTACAACGTTACTGCAGCAAGCTTCCTTATCCCAGCATGTGATATCTCAGAACAAATCTCACTTGCTTCTAAAGAAGCTTCAGGTACTGGTAATATGAAATTCATGTTGAACGGAGCTTTGACTCTTGGTACTATGGACGGAGCTAACGTGGAAATCGCTGAGTTGGTTGGCGACGAAAACATCTACATCTTTGGTGAAGATTCAGAAACTGTTATCGACCTTTACGCAAAAGCAGCTTACAAATCAAGCGAATTCTACGCTCGTAAAGCTATCAAACCATTGGTTGACTTCATCGTTAGCGATGCAGTTCTTGCAGCTGGAAATAAAGAGCGCTTGGAACGTCTTTACAATGAATTGATCAACAAAGACTGGTTCATGACTCTTCTTGACTTAGAAGATTACATCAAAGTGAAAGAGCAAATGTTGGCTGACTACGAAGACCGTGACGCATGGTTGGATAAAGTCATCGTTAACATTTCTAAAGCAGGGTTCTTCTCATCTGACCGTACAATTGCTCAGTATAACGAAGATATCTGGCACTTGAACTAAGATACAAATTTATACTAATACATTTTGTAAAAAAGCGAGTTTCGATTGAAATTCGCTTTTTTAATGATGTAGATTTGAGTCAATCTTGTCTTAAAAAGATAGAAATCATAGATACAGTGAAGGCTTTAAATACTGCTTTTTACTCTCTTTCAACCTCATACCCCTTGTATTCGATTACATAAAGTATTATAATATAATTGTAGGAAAGAAGGTGTTTTTATGTGGAAAAAATATTTTTCAAAATATAAATGGACGGATTTATTTTGGATTTTATTTATCATTTTGACCTGCCTCTTGGCGGGTAATGATACTCTTTTCCCCCTTACCCATCAAGAAATCTCTTATCATGGGTGCTTATTTGGAATTACACTTGCCTTATTTCACTTGCTATTTATTGATAAGTTTGTTATCTCGAATCGAAAATAAAGATTAGAACTATGCTTGACTGCCTACTTTTATGATTGATTTTGGAGGGAAGATTTTGTCTCTGTTATTTATTATTTTAAATTTGTTTATCTTGTACAAGATCTATTCTTTAAGGCGGGAAAAATCGAAATACTTGATTTATACGGCCTATATCATATTTGGGGTAAATGTACTATATGGTATTCAATGGTTATTAAAAGAACTGATTTCAAATATTTCCCCTTAATGTGTATGGAAACTATAACAAAACGCATAAGATTAAGGTTTTTGACCACCTGTTCTTATGCGTTTTCGTAATATTGAAGATTTTCGGTAAGTTTTATACCTTTGGGAAGTATAGTTTAGAGTGCTTTCCCAACCAAAATCTCTGCTTCAATGGTAATTTCTGTCAGTTGGCTCCAGTCAATCTTGCTCTGGTCAACGTGAAATAGGAGAGGGGTCATGCTGAGTAGGGCTTGGAGTTGCACTGTTGTGATAGTCTTAGTAAGAGAGGCCGTTTGACTAGATAGGATGGTAAAGTGTTCTTGGAAATGATTTTTGATTTCTTGATTAGAATAATTCTTGTTTGTCAGCTGGTCTTGTACCTTCTGACGGATTTCCTTGAGATGATTTTCAGTTGGGATAATCTTTATCAAGATACCGTCTTTGGATAAAACGCGACGAAATTCTCCATAGTTGGCAGGTGAGAAGATATCAAGCAGGATATCCATGCTAGCGTCTTTTATAGGAAGACGAGCCAAGTCACCAACGAACCAGTTGACTGCCCAGTTGGGTTCGCTCTTGGCAGCGATTTGGACTGAATCTTTGGAGATGTCAAAGGCATAGAAAGTTTTTTCAGAGTGACTTTCTTGGAGTTTACGAGAGTAGAAACCTTCACCACAACCGATATCTAAAATTGTTTTGGCATTTTTTGAGCTTGAAAGTAAATCAGAGACGACCTCTAGAATAGCTTGGTAAAATCCAGCTTCTAGGATTTGTTGGCGGTTTTGAAAATTTTCCTTGTCGTAGTTAGCAGATTGCTTAATTTGAGGTGCCAGATTGACATAGCCAAATTTAGCCAAGTCAAAAGAATGACGGTTGCAGCACTTGAGACTAGTCTCTACCAGAGTCAGATTTTCTTGGCAGATAGGGCAGGCAAAGGCAGTCGCAGAAGCAAAACGCTGGAGTTTAGGTTTGAGATTTGTATTCATAGTTTAAGTGTATCAAAAGAGGCAAATGAAAGCAACTTTAGGATGATTTGTAATAAAATTAAATAGTAGTATAATTACTTTTCAAAGTGCCAAAATTAAATTGCTTTTATATCTAAATTGTTATATAATAATAGCTAGGAGGAAATAAGTATGTTAAAAGAAGTATTGACCGTCGCAAAAGTTGCGAAAAAATCATCACTCTTTTTAGGTGGAGTTGCATTTGGTACCCTTGGTTTGAAAATCTTGGCAAGTAAGGAAGCTAAAAAAGGTTATTCTAAAGCTTTGGCTAAGGCTTACAAGTTGAAAGACGGGCTAGACGCATCTGTTTCTGTTGTGAAGCAACATGGAGACGATGTCTTGCAAGATGCCAAATATTTGTACGAGCAAGAGAAAAAAGAAGAGCAATTAGATAGCCTTATAGGAGAATAATATGTCTTTTAAAGTGCTACATAGAGGATACCAACATATCCGACTATCATCTTCTTTTTCACTCACCTTGGATATTCAAGACTATCTTCGTTCCTTGGCGAGAGATGAAAAGGGGATTGAGTCTATCCAGTTTTACATGGATCAACAGCACTTTACTCTACGTATAAAAGAAGGCTTTTCTGTATTAGATAATGCAGAAGCCTTTTTAAAAAGAATTGATAAAGGGAATGTTTCTGAGTTGATGACTCTTCCCATTCGTAGAGAAGAGAGTGCTTATTCTATAGTTTCAGGTGCAGCGATTAAGCGTATACTTTTTCGTAGTTTTGTGCCGTATCCTATTCGCTATATATGGACTTGTTATCAGGCTTTTGGTTATATTAGAGAAGCCTATCAAACACTAGCGCGTAAGGAACTAACGATGGAGGTTTTGGACTGTTCGGCGATTTTATTGTCCTTGTTTATGAACCAATCTAAGACAGCTAGCAATATCATGTTTATGCTTGATTTGGGGAATCATTTAGATCAGTGGTCCTTGAAAAAAACTGCAACAGATTTAGAACAGAGTCTTCTTGCAAAAGAGAGCGATGTATTCTTAGTACAGGGCGATACGGTCGTTAGTATCAAGAGTTCCGACGTTCAAATAGGAGATGTCTTGGTCCTATCTCAAGGAAATGAAATTCTGTTTGATGGACAAGTAGTTTCAGGTTTAGGTATGGTCAACGAAAGTTCCTTGACGGGAGAGAGTTTTCCAGTTGAAAAAAGAGAGTCTGATTCGGTTTGTGCAAACACAGTCTTGGAGACTGGGGAGCTACGCATTCGTGTAACCGATAATCAGATGAACAGCCGTATTTTACAGCTGATTGAGTTGATGAAGAAATCTGAAGAAAACAAGAAAACGAAACAACGCTATTTCATCAAGATGGCGGACAAGGTCGTCAAATATAATTTCTTGGGGGCTGGGCTGACTTACCTATTGACAGGTTCTTTTTCGAAGGCTATTTCTTTCCTATTGGTCGATTTCTCCTGCGCTTTGAAAATCTCTACTCCTGTAGCTTATTTGACAGCTATCAAGGAGGGGTTGAATCGTGAAATGGTGATTAAGGATGGGGATGTTCTGGAGAAATATCTGGAAGTTGATACTTTCTTGTTTGATAAGACGGGAACAATCACAACTAGCTATCCGATAGTTGAAAAGGTGTTACCTTTTGGGGACTATAGTGAGGAAGATATTCTCAGAATCAGTGCCTGTCTTGAGGAACACATTTATCATCCTATTGCTAATGCCATCGTCAAGCAAGCCGAGATAGAGGGAATTGAACATGAGGAAATGCATGGGAAACTCCAATATATCGCAAGCAAGGGGATTAAATCTCATATAGATGGGCAACCAGTTCTTATTGGGAATTATGTCTTGATGCAGGATGAACAGATTCATATCAGTTCAGAACAACATGCTTTAATTGAAGAGTACAAGAGTCACTACAATCTCTTATTCTTGGCTTATCAGAATGAATTGATTGGAATGTTCTGTATTCATACTCCTTTGAGAAAAGAAGCAAAAGCAGCCTTGGAGAAACTTAAGGCACAAGGGAAAAAATTGATTCTGGCAACAGGGGACACCTTGGTTAGAACAGAGGAATTAGTCAAAGATTTGCCCTTTGATCAGGTCTATACAGACTTGAAACCTGATGGGAAATTTGAGTTAGTAGAGGAACTGCAGAAAGCAGGTCACACTATTTTGATGGTTGGGGATGGGTTGAATGACTCAGCTGCTCTAACCCTATCAGATATCGGTGTGGTGATGAATGAGAGTGCAGATATTTCTAAGCAGATGAGCGATATCTTATTGTTAGATAATCGTTTGGATTTCTTCCAAGAGTTGGATTGGCTATCATCATCTTTGCAAACACTCATCAAGAAGAATATTCAAGATACCGTTGTCGTAAATAGTAGTTTGATTGGCTTTGGCTTGTTTAATTGGCTCAGTCCTTCAAATCTCTCTATCTTACATAATCTAACAACCTTACGCATAGTCCTGCGTAGCCTGTCTATTAAGGCTAGATAGATGTGATTATCAACAACAAAAAGGAGTTACCTTTCTCGAGGGCAACTCCTTTTTTCTATAGGTAAATGTTGAACAGTTTAGTAAGTCAGTACAAAGTATTTTTTCTTCCCGCGACGGATAACAGTCAGTTCGTTCTCAAGCTTATCTGCGTCGTTCAAGACATAGTCAAGGTCTTGGATACGGTCGCCGTTTACGTAGATAGCTCCGTTTTGGACATCTTCACGGGCTTGACGTTTTGAGTTAACCACACCAGATGACACGAGCAGTTCCACGATATTGTGATTTTCATCTACTTGTACTTGGTAGTTTGGCACACCACGAAGTCCTTGTTTGAGCTCTTTGACAGAAAGGTTTTTGATGTTTCCTGCAAAGAGTTGCTCAGTGATGTTGAGGGCTTCTTTGTAAGCTTCTTCTCCGTGAACAAGTGTAACGACTTCACGAGCCAAGACTTTTTGTGCCAAGCGTTCGTGTGGAGCTGCTTCAAATTGTTTACGGATGTCTTCAATCTCATCAAGTGACAAGAAAGTAAAAATCTTCAAGAAGCGAACAGCGTCTGCGTCCATAACGTTCATCCAAAATTGGTACATTTCGTATGGAGAAGTCTTTTCAGGATTAAGCCAGACGGCATTTCCTTCTGATTTACCAAATTTCTTACCAGTTGCATCTGTGATAAGCGGTACTGTGATTACGTGGCCAGTCTTGTCAGCTTTACGACGAAGCAATTCGGTACCAGCTGTCATATTTCCCCACTGGTCAGAACCACCGATTTGAAGCGTTACGTTGTGGTCTTGGTTAAGAACGAAGAAGTCGTAACCTTGCATGATTTGGTAAGCGAACTCAGTGTAAGAAATTCCTGTTTCAATTCGTTTTTTCACAGATTCCTTGCTCATCATGTAGTTGACAGTGAAGTATTTTCCGATATCACGGAGGAAGTCAATGAAGCTGATGCTGCCAAACCAGTCGTAGTTGTTGACCATGACAGCCTTGTTTTCGCCATTTTCAAAATCAAGAAAACGAGAAAGTTGTCCTTGGATAGACTTGACCCAGCCATCTACTGTGTCTTTTGTTTGGAGACTACGTTCAGCATCTTTGAAGGACGGATCTCCGATGAGACCAGTAGCACCGCCAACGAGCGCATAAGGTTTGTGACCTGCTAGTTGCAAGCGACGACTTGTCAAGATTGCGACAAGGTGGCCTAGGTGAAGGCTGTCAGCAGTTGGATCGTAGCCAGTATAATAAGAAACTTGACCTTCTTCTAGGGCTTTACGCAAAGCTTCTTCATCAGTCGTTTGAAAAATCAAACCACGCTCTTTTAGCTCATCAAAAATGTGCATGTGTCTTTTCTCCTTTTTTAAATTATTGTTTCTACCTATTGTATCACAAACTTGGGCAATAGCCTAGCAGAATAGGGAAGAAAGTGGCTATTTTATTGAAAGTTTCCCTTTTATGGTATAATAGATAGAGTGAGGAAATCCATGCAAAATCAATTAAATGAATTAAAACGAAAAATGCTGGAATTTTTCCAGCAAAAACAAAAAAATAAAAAATCAGCTAGCCCTGGCAAGAAAGGTTCAAGTGCCCAAAAATCTAAATCACTAGATAGGCCAGCCATTTTTCCAGCTATTTTACTGAGTATAAAAGCCCTATTTAACTTGCTCTTTGTGCTCGGTTTTCTAGGAGGAATGTTGGGAGCTGGGATTGCTTTGGGGTACGGAGTGGCCTTGTTTGACAAGGTACGGGTGCCTCAGACAGAAGAATTGGTGAATCAGGTCAAGGACATCTCTTCTATTTCAGAGATTACCTATTCGGACGGGACGGTGATTGCTTCCATAGAGAGTGACTTGTTGCGCACTTCTATCTCATCTGAGCAAATTTCGGAAAATCTGAAGAAGGCTATTATTGCGACGGAAGACGAACACTTTAAAGAACATAAGGGTGTAGTGCCCAAGGCGGTGATTCGTGCGACCTTGGGGAAATTTGTAGGTTTGGGTTCCTCTAGTGGGGGTTCAACCTTGACCCAGCAACTGATTAAACAGCAGGTGGTTGGAGATGCGCCTACCTTGGCTCGTAAGGCGACAGAGATTGTGGATGCTCTTGCCTTGGAACGCGCCATGAATAAAGATGAGATTTTAACGACCTATCTCAATGTGGCTCCCTTTGGCCGAAATAATAAGGGACAGAATATTGCAGGGGCTCAGCAGGCAGCTGAGGGGATTTTCGGTGTAGATGCAAGTCAGTTGACGGTTCCTCAAGCAGCATTTTTAGCAGGACTTCCACAGAGTCCCATTACCTATTCTCCTTATGAAAATACTGGAGAGTTGAAGAGTGATGAAGACTTAGAAATAGGCTTGAGACGGGCTAAGGCAGTTCTTTACAGTATGTATCGTACAGGTGCCTTAAGCAAAGACGAGTATTCTCAATATAAGGATTACAATCTTAAACAGGACTTTCTCCCTTCAGCTACAGTCATAGGTGTGTCACGAGGCTATTTATACTTTACAGCCTTGGCAGAAGCTCAAGAACGTATGTATGACTATCTAACTCAGAGAGACAATGTCTCCGCTAAGGAGTTGAAAAATGAGGCAACTCAGAAGTTTTATCGCGATTTGGCATCCAAGGAAATTGAAAATGGTGGTTATAAAATTACTACTACCATAGACCAGAAAATTCATTCTGCTATGCAAAGTGCGGTTGCTGACTATGGCTATCTTTTAGACGATGGAACAGGTCGTGTAGAAGTAGGGAATGTCCTGATGGACAACCAAACAGGTGCTATTCTAGGCTTTGTAGGTGGTCGTAATTATCAAGAAAATCAAAACAATCATGCCTTTGATACCAAGCGCTCACCAGCTTCTACTACCAAGCCTTTGCTGGCCTACGGTATTGCTATTGACCAGGGCTTGATGGGAAGCGAAACGATTCTATCTAACTATCCAACAAACTTTGCCAATGGGAATCCGATTATGTATGCTAATAGTAAGGGAACAGGAATGATGACCTTGGGAGAAGCTCTGAACTATTCATGGAATATCCCTGCTTACTGGACCTATCGTATGCTTCGTGAAAAGGGTATTGATGTCAAGGGTTATATGGAAAAGATGGGTTACGAGATTCCTGAGTACGGTATTGAGAGCTTGCCAATGGGTGGTGGTATTGAAGTCACAGTTGCCCAGCATACCAATGGCTATCAGACCCTAGCAAATAATGGTCTATATCATAAAAAACATGTGATTTCTAAAATTGAAGCAGCAGATGGTAGAGTGGTGTATGAATATCAGGATAAACCAGTTCAAGTCTATTCAAAAGCTACTGCGACGATTATGCAGGGCTTGTTGCGAGAAGTTCTATCCTCTCGTGTGACAACAACCTTCAAGACGAATCTGACTTCTTTAAATCCTACTCTGGCTAATGCAGATTGGATTGGGAAGACTGGTACAACCAACCAAGACGAAAATATGTGGCTCATGCTTTCGACACCTAGATTAACCCTGGGTGGCTGGATTGGGCATGATGATAATCATTCGCTGTCACGTAGAGCAGGTTATTCTAATAACTCTAATTACATGGCTCATCTGGTAAATGCGATTCAGCAAGCCTCCCCAAGCATTTGGGGGAACGAGCGCTTCGCTTTAGATCCTAGTGTCGTAAAATCCGAAGTCTTGAAATCAACAGGTCAAAAACCAGGGAAGGTTTCTGTTGAAGGAAAAGAGGTAGAGGTCACAGGTTCGACTGTTACCAGCTATTGGGCTAATAAGGCAGGAGCGCCAACGACTAGTTATCGCTTTGCTATTGGTGGAAGTGATGCAGATTATCAGAATGCTTGGTCAAGTATCGTTAGCACACTACCAACTCCATCAAGCTCCAGCAGTTCAAGTAGTTCAAGTAGTAGTTCTAGTGATAGCAGTAACTCAAGTATTACACGACCTTCTTCTTCAAGGGCGAGACGATAAGTTCTATGAACTGTGCTAAATGAAGTGGCCAATCAATGGATTGCCACTTTTTTCTTTTTTCCTTTCGTGTTACAATAAAGGTATGAATCAGTATCAGAAAAAGATTGTTAAAGGAACCATTTATTCTCTTCTATCCGGCCTAATCTGGGGAATCTGTGGGATTTTAGGAGAGTACTTCTTTACTCATTATCAGGTGTCTTCGGGCTGGATTACCTCTATGCGTTTGACACTGGCAGGAAGTCTTGTACTCATTTGGTCTGCGATGCAATTAAAATCGCAAGTGTTTGATATTTGGCGAGACAAGAAAAATTACCTGCCCTTTTTGGCCTATGCTATTTTGGGGATTTTTTCAGTCCAATATTTTTTCTATCTCTGTGTAGAATACTCAAATGCAGCGACAGCGACTATTTTACAGTTTATTAGCCCTGTCTTTATCCTCTTTTACAATCGCTTGGTTTATCAAAAACGAGCGTCAAAAAGTGCTATTTTCTATGTTTTGATTGCTATGCTGGGTGTTTGCCTGATGGCGACAAAAGGCGATCTCTCTCAGTTATCCATGACGCCACTAGCCCTTATAACAGGTCTGTTGAGTGCCATGGGGGTTATGTTTAATGTTATCTTACCCCAACCTTTTGCGAAACGCTATGGTTTTGTACCTACGGTTGGGTGGGGGATGATTTTGGCAGGTTTATTTAGCAATGTCCTCTCGCCGGTTTACCAGCTTTCCTTTACTCTGGATATTTGGGGTATCTTGATTTGCCTCATTATCGCTTTTTTCGGGACGGCTTTTGCCTTTTTCATTTCCATGAAGGCAGTGTCCTTGGTTTCTCCTTTGGTGGTTTCTGTTATCAGTGCCAGTGAACCTCTCTCTTCTGCTCTCTTGAGTGTTTTGTTCTTAGGATTGGTAGTGGATTGGTCCCTTCTTCTAGCGATGGCCTTGATTATTTTGCCTATGATATTTTTGTCTATAGAAGAAGCGAAAGAAAGTAGATAAAAGTCTTTTCTTAATTCTAAAAGTGTGCTATACTAGAATAGTCAATAAAACACGGGGAGATAGTTGTGAAGAGTGTTTTTAGGTTGTATCGGTAGGGGCTTGCTTTTACCGACAGCACGTTTTATCTCACATCCCTAAAAAATCATACCTAAAAACAGACAAAAAGGCTTCAAATTTGAGGCCTTTTTTGGTAGAATAGTTATCATTATAAAGAATGAGAGGCCTTTTATGACTGCTACAAAAATGAGCGCACAAGAAATTATTCAATTTATCGCCAATGCTGAAAAGAAAACCAGTGTGAAAGTAACCTTTGAGGGAGAACTTGCAACTGCTGTACCTAGCTCTATTGTTAAACTAGGGAATGTCTTATTTGGAGACTGGAAAGATGTTGCTCCGCTTCTCGATGGTTTGGTAGAAAATCAAGACTATGTTGTTGAGCAAGACGCTCGTAATTCTGCCGTTCCTTTGCTAGATAAACGTGCTATCAATGCTCGTATCGAGCCAGGTGCGATTATCCGTGATCAAGTTGAAATTGGTGACAGTGCTGTTATCATGATGGGAGCAGTCATCAATATCGGTGCTGAAATTGGTGCAGGAACCATGATTGACATGGGGGCTATCCTTGGTGGCCGTGCTATTGTTGGGAAAAACAGTCACGTTGGTGCAGGTGCCGTTCTTGCAGGTGTGATTGAGCCAGCTAGCGCAGAACCAGTCCGTGTTGGAGATAATGTTCTTATCGGCGCTAATGCAGTGGTCATCGAAGGAGTTCAAATCGGTAGTGGTTCAGTTGTCGCAGCAGGAGCTATTGTTACCCAAGATGTCCCAGAAAACGTAGTAGTAGCAGGTGTTCCAGCTCGTATCATCAAAGAGATTGATGCCCAAACCCAACAAAAAACAGCGCTAGAAGATGCGCTTCGTACCTTATAATTGTAAAAGAAAAATAGAGGCGGAACCCTTCTTCCAGCCTCTTTCTGCTATATAGGAGGACAGATAGATGTTAGATTTGATTCAGACTAGACGAGATTTGCACCAGATTCCAGAGATTGGCTTGGAGGAGTTCAAGACTCATGCTTATTTGCTAGATGTGATTGAGAAATTGACTGCGGGCAAGAAGTTTGTTCAAGTTCGTACTTGGCGGACAGGTATTTTGGTCTATTTGCAGGGAAGTCAGCCAGAGAGGACCATTGGTTGGCGGACAGATATTGATGGTCTGCCTATCGTTGAACAAACAGGATTTCCTTTCGCTTCTCAGCACCAAGGTAGTATGCATGCTTGTGGACATGATTTCCACATGACCATTGCCTTGGGCTGTCTTGAGCGCGCCCTTGAGGAGCAACCAAAGAACAATCTACTCTTCCTATTTCAGCCTGCTGAAGAAAATGAAGCTGGTGGCATGCTCATGTATGAGGATGGCGCTTTTGGAGACTGGTTGCCAGACCAGTTTTATGGCCTCCATGTCCGTCCAGATCTGAAAGTTGGCCAGATTGCGACCAATACTCATACACTTTTTGCAGGGACTTGTGAGGTGAAGATTCGTTTCAAAGGCAAAGGTGGCCACGCAGCCTTTCCGCATGAAGCCAATGACGCTTTGGTGGCGGCTAGTTACTTTGTAACCCAAGTGCAGTCAGTTGTCAGCCGCAATGTCAACCCAATCGAGGGAGCAGTGGTGACCTTTGGCGTTTTTCAGGCTGGAACAACCAACAATGTCATCACAGACACAGCCTTTTTACATGGAACTATTCGTGCCTTAACTCAGGATATGAGCCTCTTGGTGCAAAAGCGGGTCAAAACAGTTGCAGAAGGAGTTGCAGCTGCCTTTGATATGGAAGTTGAAGTGGAACTCAAGCAAGGTGGATACCTACCTGTTGAGAACAATCCAGCCTTGGCGCGTGAACTGATGGATTTCTTTGAAGAAAAAGACGGAATCGAGCTGATTGATATCGAGCCTGCTATGACAGGTGAAGACTTTGGTTATCTTCTTTCAAAGGTTGATGGTGTTATGTTTTGGCTAGGTATCGATAGTCCCTACGCTCTTCATCACCCTCAAATGAGTCCTAAGGAAGAGGCTTTATCTATTGGGGTGGATGCGGTCTCTAGTTTCCTGAAAAAGAAGGCAGCAGAGTAGAGGAATTGTCTATGAAAGCAGAATTACGCAAGCAAGTCTTGCAAGAAATGAAGACTATATCTCAAGAGCAAAAACAGGCTATAGAGCAAGCTTTAACCGAGCGATTGTTACAACACCCCTTTTACCAAGAAGCCAAGGTTATTGCAACCTATCTCTCTTTTCCTCATGAGTTTCAAACGCAGGGATTGATTGAGCAGGCGCTGAAGGATGGCAAGAAGGTTCTGATACCCAAAACCTATCCCAAGGGGCACATGGACTTTGTGGTCTATGATCCGCAGCAGTTGGTAAAAACTTCCTTTGGCTTACTGGAACCACAGGGAGATTTGGAAGTATTGGATGCCTCTAAGATTGATTTGATTCATGTTCCGGGGCTGGCTTTTACGACAAAGGGTTATCGAATTGGCTATGGCGGAGGTTATTATGACCGCTATCTGGAACAGTTTACTGGTCATACTTTGAGTACGGTTTATCATTATCAAGTTCAGGACTTTATCCCTGAAAAGCATGATATTCCTGTTCAGGAGGTTCTGATTGATGAAAGAAATCTTTGATAGGCGTTACCCTGTGACGAGTTTCTTCCTCTTAGTGACGACCTTGGTATTTCTACTAATGTTGGTGACCACAGGAGGAAACTTTTACAGGGCAGATACCCTATTTCGATTTGGAGCTATGTATGGGCCTGTTATTCGGCTCTTTCCCGAGCAGGTTTGGCGTCTCTTCTCTGCTATTTTTGTTCATATTGGGTGGGAGCATTTCATTGTTAATATGCTTTCGCTCTATTATCTTGGTAGGCAAGTAGAGGAGATTTTCGGATCCAAGAAGTTTTGCTTTCTCTATCTCTTATCTGGAATGATGGGCAATCTCTTTGTTTTTGTATTTAGTCCAAAATCCTTAGCAGCAGGAGCTTCTACTTCTCTCTATGGGCTATTTGCTGCGATTATTGTTCTTCGCTATGCAACGCGTAATCCTTATATCCAGCAGTTGGGGCAATCTTATCTGACACTTTTTGTGATTAACATTATTGGAAGTGTTCTGATTCCAGGAATCAGTCTAGCAGGTCATATCGGAGGTGCAGTTGGTGGCGCATTTCTAGCAGTTATCTTTCCAGTTAGAGGAGAAAGACGGATGTATGGCGCTAGTCAGAGACTGGTAGCGTTAGTGTTGTTCGTAGGACTCGCAGTCTTACTTCTCTACAAGGGAATGGGGTTGTGACGAAGTTGAAAGAAAATTTGTATAATGAAAAAAGATAAGGCATTTTTTGAACCTTATCTTTTTATGTTATTCTTTTTCAGCTAATTCTTTTCCAAGTTGGATGAGGTAATCTTTCAAGTCATCTTTGACTTGTGGATGTTTGAGGGCGTAGTCAATAGATGTTTTCATAAAGCCAAACTTATCCCCAACGTCGTAACGAGCTCCTGTAAATTCACGGGCGAAAACACGTTGTGTTTTATTAAGGGTATCAATAGCGTCGGTAAGCTGGATTTCATTTCCAGCGCCTGGAGCTTGCTTTTCGAGAATATCAAAAATTTCTGGTGTGAGAAGATAGCGACCGATGATTGCCAAATCACTTGGAGCATCTTCGGGAGCTGGTTTTTCAACGAAAGTTTCAACGCTATAGAGTCCATTGATTCCTTCTCCTTGAGGAGCAATGACCCCATATGATGAAACGTCTTCGTGTGGTACGGGCATGACAGCAATGGTTGATGCGTGTGTCTTTTCGTAATCATTCATCAGTTGTTTTGTCAAAGGAACGGCATTCTCGTCTGTGATGTCCATAAGGTCATCACCCAGCATAACAACGAAGGGTTCATTCCCCACAAAAGCTTTGGCTTGTAGGACAGCGTCTCCAAGACCACGAGGGTGAGTTTGGCGAATGAAATGGAGGCGCATACCAGTTGCTTCATCTACCAATTTTAACAAATCCGTTTTGCCTTTTTCTTTGAGGTTGTACTCAAGCTCAAAGTTTGAATCAAAGTGGTCCTCAATAGAACGTTTTGATTTACCAGTGACAACCAGAATATCTTCGATACCTGATTTAAGAGCCTCTTCTACGATAAACTGGATAGTTGGTTTATCTACAATTGGCAACATTTCTTTAGCAAGTGCTTTGGTTGCTGGTAAAAATCGAGTTCCTAGTCCAGCGGCAGGAATGACTGCTTTTCTAACTTTCAGTGCCATAAGAATCCTTTCTTTAGAGGGTTAAGACCACTCATTTTCTGCTTTAAATTCATTGTTCATGATATCATAAATGGCATCTTTGATATTGGTTCCGTTGTAAATAACTTGGTAAATGGCCTGCGTAATGGGCATATAAACTCCAAGTTCTTGCGCTAGTTCATAGGCTGCTCGAGTCGTTGAAATTCCTTCGATTACCATGCCCATATTGGCTTCGATATCAGCTAGGGATTCTCCACGACCAAGAGCATCTCCGGCTCTCCAGTTACGAGAGTGGATGGAGGTTCCCGTTACGATCAAGTCTCCTACACCAGACAAGCCACTATAGGTCAGTGGATTAGCCCCGAGTGCTACCCCTAGGCGGGTGATTTCTGCCAAGCCTCGAGCGATGATGGCTGCCTTGGCATTGTCACCAAATCCCAAACCATGTAAAGCTCCAGCGCCGACAGCAATAATATTTTTAAGAGCGCCAGCAGTTTCGACCCCGATAACATCCGTATTGGTATAAAGTCGGAAGTAGTGATTACTAAAGAGCTCTTGAACGTATTGAGCTGTGTGTAAATCTTTAGAAGCAGCAGTGATTAAAGTCAGGTCACGCACAATGGTCTCTTCTGCATGGCTAGGTCCTGAAACAACGACAATATCACTGCGGAGATGTTCAGGAATTTCTTCTTCAAGGATGGTTGATAATCGTTTATGGCTATCGGGTTCTAATCCCTTTGATGCGTGCATGATGATAGCCTTATGGTCTAAGGTTTTTGCAACTTGTTGGGCAACAAGTCGTGTCACTTTTGTTGGGACAACAAACAAAATCGCATCTACATCTTTTAATGCCTCTGCTAAGTCGGTGTAGGCAATGATATTTTCGTCTAGAACGACATCTTTAAAGTAGTGCTTGTTAGTATGATAGGTATTAATTTCATTGATTTGTTCGGGAATGTTTCCCCAAATACGTACCTCGTGTCCATTGTCATTTAAGACTTGTGAAAGGGCAGTTCCCCAAGAACCAGGCCCCAAGACGGCGACGGTTTGTTTTTCCATGATTTCCTCCTTAATAGAGTCCTTTCCCTTATTCTATCATATTTTAGAGGATTTTGCACTTGCATTGCTGGGGGAGTGGTGGCTTTGTTACTTGAAAAATATACAAAAACCGAGACGAAGTATTAAACTTTCAGTCTCGGTTTTGATATTATGTGACTATTAGTCTGTCTCGCTCCGTTAGGTGCGAGACAAAAAAACCACCCGCTATGCGGGTGCGCGTCGAAGGTTATACCAAAAAAACTCCGAACGCGATACAATAAAGGTGTTCAAGCCAATTGTAAAGCGAAAGGAGAAAAATATGGCACAAAAGGCTCATAGTTTATCGCACACAAAGTGGCACTGTTCTATCACATTGTGTTCACCCCTAAGTATAGACGAAAAGTTATCTATAATCAATATCGAAGTAGTTTAGGAGAAATATTTCATCGTTTGTGTAGTTATAAAGGAGTTGAAATTATCTAGGATCACTTAATGCCAGACCATGTACATATGTTAGTAAGTATTCCACCAAGGATAAGTATTTCGAGTTTCATGGGCTATTTAAAAGGAAAAAGTTCACTCATGATGTTTGATAAACACGCCAACCTCAAGTACAAGTTTGGGAATCGGCATTTCTGGGCGGAAGGTTATTATGTAAGTACGGTGGGACTCAATGAAGCCACAATTAAGAAATATATCCAAGAACAGGAAAAGCATGATATAGCACTAGATAAATTAAGTGTAAAAGAATATGAGGATCCCTTTAGGGATAGTAGTAAGTAATACTAAAGCCTCTTTGAGAGGCAAGTGACGAGTCAAGAGCAATGAGGCTTGAACAAAGTGAAAGCCAGCGTCTTTAGGCGCTGGCTGGTAATTTGGGCTTATAGCCCTGAGACAAACCACCCGTTTGACGGGTGGTTATGATTTTCAGCAATTCATTTTGGCAGCGTATACTTTTTGTCTCCAACCTTTTCAATAAATACCGTAGTTTAGGTATCCACATTGAAATTTAACAGATTTTATAACTCTTATAAATTTTAGGGTTTTGTTCAACGTATAATATATGTGTTTGTCTGATAAAAATTTCTACTTTTTTTGATTTTAAATAAGTATTAGTTTATATTATGGTGTGAATTGGGTTTGATATCTCTTTTGAGGAAGTTGCCTTAGATTTTTCTAATTGTGTTTTATTGTATAGTGTATCTTGCTTATTTTGAACAGAATCTTTTATGACATTTGTCATATTTACGAGTGACAGAAGTATCTAGCTCCGCTAACTTCAAAAGACTATAATTGAAGTATGAAAGGGAGGAAGAAAAAATGAAACATAAAGTAATTGTCGCAATGAGTTTAGTAGCAGCAGGAGTTATGACCTATCTCATGTTCTCAGGATTGGATGAAGATTTCTATCATTTTCCTTGGGAGTTATTTGCTGGCTTTGGAATGATGTCTTGGCTTGTCAGAGAAGGTTTGAAATTAGTAAGAGATGTGAAAAAGGAGTTTGAGGAATGAAAAAAGCAATTATCTATTTCTTTATCGGCCTGTCACTCTTGGTATGGTTGGTAGAAATGTTTACTGATTGGTTTGATCAAGCCTTCCTTCACCAATTCATCCGTGGTGCATGGGGATTAGGATTTATGATTTTTATCGTCTTTCCGATGGGAAAGGAGTGGCTGAAAGGAGAATATTATGAACATGATTAAGGTACAAGGCTTACATAAAAACATCAAGGGTAAGGCTATTTTGAAGGATATTTCCTTTGAGATAGCTGAAGGTGAATGTGTTGCCATGATTGGGCCAAACGGAGCAGGAAAGACCACACTCTTGGACTGTTTGCTCGGAGATAAATTGGTCACCAGTGGGCAAGTATCTATTAAAGGTTTACCAGTGACGAGTTCAAAGTTAGACTATACTAGGGCTTACCTCCCTCAAGAAAATGTAATCGTTCAGAAATTAAAAGTTAAAGAGTTGATTGCTTTCTTTCAAAAAATTTATCCAAATCACTTGAGTAACCAGGAAATCGATCAACTATTGCAGTTTGATCAGCAACAAAAAGAGCAATTTGCAGAAAAATTATCAGGTGGACAAAAGCGTCTTTTCTCTTTTGTCTTGACCTTAATTGGGCGACCAAAGCTTGTCTTTTTAGATGAGCCTACATCGGCTATGGATACCTCAACTCGTCAACGTTTTTGGGAGATTGTCGATCAGTTAAAGAAAAATGGTGTGACCATTGTCTATTCTTCTCACTATATCGAAGAGGTAGAGCATACAGCGGACCGAATCTTGGTCTTGAATAAGGGAGAGTTGATTCGTGATACGACGCCTCTAGCTATGCGTAGCGAGGAAATAGAAAAGTACTTTATCCTTCCTATAGCTTACAAGGAAGTCGTAGAGAAGTCAAATTTGGTTGAAAACTGGACCC
This sequence comes from Streptococcus sp. 1621, assembly GCF_013276615.1. NCBI lineage: Bacteria > Bacillati > Bacillota > Bacilli > Lactobacillales > Streptococcaceae > Streptococcus > Streptococcus sp. 1621. The sequence continues at coordinate 28,480 of NZ_VMLJ01000025.1, read as the reverse complement.
TAAAGCAAGATTCTTTGCAAGTAGTCACTCGAGAAGCAGATGCTTTCTGGGAGCTATTAGCCCAAGCAAGATGTAGGATACAAGAAATCGAAGTTAATAATCGTAGTTTGCTGGATACAATCTTTGAAGAAACGCAAAAAGGAGATGACTAAGATGAAACGATGGATTGCACTAAACAAGATAGAATTTTTATTGACCAAACGACAATTAGTCTATTATCTATTATCCGTAGGGATGCCGACAGCCTTCTATTTATTCTTTTCAGGCATGTACCAGGACACACCTGGTGGACCAGATAATTTTATGCGTGACTACCTCATCTCCATGACAGCTTTTTCCATGATGTCGACAGCTATCTTTTCATTCCCAGCTGTCTTACATACCGATAAAATCAACAACTGGCAGAAAACATTACGTCATAGCCCTGTAAATATGGTAGAATATTATCTATCAAAGATAACAAGTATGATGGTTGATTATTTGGTCTCAATTCTGGTTGTTTTCTCAGTTGGGCATTTTGTAAGAGGTGTGGATATGTCTTTAGGAAGCTGGATTGGGGCTGCGTTCTTGCTGATAGTAGGAAGTGTAGCTTTTGTAGCGCTTGGCTTGACCTTGACACTCTTGCCTTCTAGTCAGCTGATGTCTGTCGTGGGCAATCTTCTCTATCTAGGCTTGGCTGTTTTAGGTGGACTCTGGATGCCCATCTCTTTATTTCCAGACTGGATGCAAGCAATCGGGAAGTGCCTACCAACTTATCAGTTGATGGAGTTGCTCAAGACCTTCTTAAACGAGGGTAGCATCAATCTATCAGCCACAGTTTATCTACTTGTTTTTTCAGCAGTTTTGTTTGGTTTGACCATTTACCTTCAAGGTCATAAGGAGAATGCTTAATGCTTGAAAGACTGAAAAGCATACACTATATGTTTTGGGCTAGTTTAATTTTTATGATTTTCCCCATCCTACCTGTAGTGACTGGGTGGCTCTCTGCCTGGCATTTATTGATTGATATTCTATTTGTAGTAGCGTATTTGGGTGTTTTAACAACTAAGAGCCAGCGCCTATCTTGGCTATATTGGGGCATCATGCTGACTTATGTAGTTGGGAATACTGCCTTTGTTGCTGTTAATTATATCTGGTTTTTCTTTTTCCTATCCAATCTCTTAAGTTATCATTTCAGCGTAGGTGGTTTAAAGTCTTTACATGTCTGGACTTTTCTTCTTGCTCAAGTCCTTGTTGTGGGCCAACTGTTGATTTTTCAGAAACTCGAAGTTGAGTTTCTATTCTATCTACTTGTAATTCTTGCTTTTGTCGATTTAATGACTTTTGGCTTGGTTCGGATTCGGATTGTGGAGGATTTGAAAGAAGCACAGGCTAAGCAAAATGCCCAGATAAATCTATTGCTTGCTGAAAATGAACGCAGTCGTATCGGTCAGGATTTGCATGATAGTCTGGGACATACCTTTGCCATGCTAAGTGTTAAAACTGATCTAGCCTTGCAGTTATTTCAAATGCAGGCTTATCCACAGGTAGAAAAGGAATTAAAAGAAATTCACCAGATCAGCAAGGATTCCATGAATGAAGTGAGAACCATTGTGGAAAATCTTAAGTCTAGAACTTTGGCATCCGAACTAGAGACTGTGAAAAAGATGTTAGAAATTGCTGGAATTGAGGTGGAAACGGATAACCAACTAGATACTGCTAGCCTTACTCAGGAATTGGAGTCAACGGCTTCCATGATTTTGCTTGAGTTGGTGACCAATATCATCAAACATGCCAAAGCGTCGAAGGCCTACCTGAAATTAGAACGGACAGAGAAAGAACTCATTCTAACAGTGAGAGATGATGGCTGTGGCTTTACTTCTATAAAGGGGGATGAGCTCCATACAATTCGAGATCGTGTCCTTCCATTTTCGGGAGAGGTAAATGTGATTAGTCAGAAACAACCGACAGAAGTTCAGGTTCGACTACCTTATAAGGAGAGAAAGTAGATGAAAGTATTAGTCGCAGAAGATCAAAGTATGTTGCGAGATGCCATGTGCCAGTTGCTCACGCTTCAACCGGATATAGAGTCTGTCTTTCAAGCCAAGAATGGGCAAGAAGCAATCCAACTATTGGAAAAGGAGTCTGTAGATATCGCCATCCTTGACGTAGAAATGCCTGTTAAGACAGGTCTTGAAGTTTTGGAGTGGATACGAGCAGAAAATTTAGAAACAAAGGTGGTTGTGGTGACGACCTTCAAGCGCCCTGGTTACTTTGAACGTGCAGTCAAGGCTGGAGTAGATGCTTATGTCTTGAAAGAAAGAAGCATTGCAGACCTCATGCAAACTTTGCATACTGTCCTCGAAGGAGGCAAGGAGTATTCGCCTGAATTGATGGAAGTGGTGATGACGCATCCCAATCCGTTGACAGAACAAGAGATTGCTGTTTTAAAGGGAATTGCTCAAGGCTTGTCTAACCAAGAAATTGCAGACAAACTTTATCTATCCAACGGAACAGTCCGAAACTATGTTACTAATATTCTTTCGAAACTAGATGCAGGTAATCGAACAGAGGCAGCTAATATCGCAAAAGAATCTGGTTGGTTGTGATATTGTCATATATCGGAAACCATCATGTGCTAAAATTGAAGTTATTCAATCAAACAATTTTGTAACTTGAGGAGGCTTAGTTTCCTCCTTTTTGTTTCGTCAAAGGTGGTAGCAAGGAGCTAAACCTAGGCTTTCTATGAAATTTTTTCAATCAATCTTCAAAAAAAGCTTGAAAGTGTTTACAAATAGTGATAAAATGGAATAAGTAGAAACATGAAAACGAAATTTTCACATCTTCACTTTTGTAAGTAGATGTAGAGCTTCAATCGGTGCCTCTACTTGTAAAAGAATGTGTGGGATAGAAAGGGCAGGAAAAGGAATGAATGCAGATGATACAGTAACCATTTATGATGTCGCTCGTGAAGCGGGTGTTTCCATGGCGACGGTCAGCCGTGTGGTCAATGGCAATAAAAATGTAAAAGAGAATACCCGTAAAAAAGTGCTAGAGGTAATTGATCGTTTGGATTATCGTCCAAATGCAGTTGCGCGTGGTCTTGCAAGTAAAAAGACAACCACTGTCGGTGTCGTGATTCCAAATATTACCAATGGTTATTTTTCGAGTTTGGCTAAGGGGATTGATGATATTGCGGAAATGTACAAGTACAATATTGTCCTAGCTAATAGCGATGAAGATAACGAGAAAGAAGTTTCTGTTGTCAATACCCTCTTTTCAAAGCAGGTAGATGGCATTATCTTTATGGGTTATCACTTGACAGATAAAATTCGCTCAGAATTTTCGCGTTCACGTACTCCGATTGTTCTCGCAGGAACTGTCGATGTTGAGCACCAGTTGCCAAGTGTCAATATTGACTATAAGCAAGCAACGATTGATGCAGTGAGTTACCTTGCTAAAGAAAATGAGCGTATTGCTTTCGTTAGCGGTCCGCTAGTGGATGACATCAATGGTAAGGTTCGTTTAGTTGGCTACAAGGAAGCCTTGAAAAAAGCAGGAATCGCTTATAGTGAGGGTTTGGTATTTGAATCTAAATATAGCTATGATGATGGTTACGCCTTGGCAGAGCGTTTGATTTCATCGAATGCAACTGCAGCAGTTGTGACAGGTGATGAGTTGGCAGCAGGTGTCTTGAACGGTTTGGCTGATAAGGGTGTGTCAGTACCAGAAGAATTTGAAATTATTACTAGTGATGATTCACAAATTGCACGCTTTACCCGTCCAAACTTGACAACGATTGCCCAACCTCTTTATGATCTTGGTGCCATTAGTATGCGTATGTTGACCAAGATTATGCACAAGGAAGAGTTGGAAGAACGTGAAGTTCTCTTACCTCATGGATTGACAGAACGTCGCTCAACACGAAAACGGAAATAGAAAAAATCAGGGAATCGTGAAGATTTCCTGATTTTGTGCTCTTAAACAAGAGATGTTGACTTAATGAATACCACAGAGCGGACTAGGCGGCTGGTTAAAGGCTACGGCAACACACTGCTTTGAGGTTGTAGATAAGACTGACGAAGTCAGTAACCATACATACGAAAAGGCGACGTTGACGCGGTTTGAAGAGATTTTCGAAGAGACTTACCCTTCCATATAGTCTTTCAAATCCTGTCCTGTTAGTCCGGCATTGAGGGCGATGAGGAGTTTCAAGCGGGCTTTTTGGGCATTGAGTTCTTTGACAAAGAAGACACCAGATTTTTGCAACTGCACGCCTCCACCTTGGTAGGCATAAACAGGTTCGGCAATACCGTTAAAGCATCGTGATACCAGAGCGACTGGGATTCCTTTTTGCAGAAGGCTTTCTAATTTTTGAGCCGTTTCTTTGGGAATATTACCAGCTCCGAAGGCTTGGATAATCAAACCGTCCAATTGTTCCAAATCCAGCATATCAATCAGCTCATCTGTCATACCAGCATAAGCCGAGATAATAGGGACTAAACCTTGTATGTGATCAAGGTCAAAGCGAACACGAGGTTCAGCTGTTTTGAAGTAGAGGATTTCCTGTTTCATGATGAGACCAAGGGGGCCGTGGGTAGGAGTCTGGAAGGTACTGACATTGGTCGTATGCGTTTTGGTAACATACTTGGCAGCGTGGATTTCATCGTTCATAACGACTAAAACTCCTTTGTCAGCAGCCCTGTCATCGCTAGCTACTCGCAAAGCACTTAGATAATTATAAACACCATCACTGCCGAGTTCGTTGGAGCTGCGCATGGCCCCTGTTATAACGATAGGCATATGGGGGACTTCCATGGTATCAAGGAAATAGGCTGTTTCCTCTAAAGTATCGGTCCCGTGTGTGATCACCACTCCATCGTAGTTAGCAGCTTCCTCTTTAATTTTCTGGTAGAGGGCCAGCATATGCTTGGGTTTGATATGGGGGCTTGGCAGGTTAAAAAAGTCCAAGGCGTGGACTTGGATTCCTTCAAGAGGATTGGACACATGGTTCATGGGATTATCTGAACTCGTCACAACAGCGCCAGAAGCATCGGCCTGCATGGAAATAGTCCCACCCGTATGTAAAACAAGGATTTTCTTAGGCATGATTTACTCACTCTTTCTGAAATGTGGTATAATCATTGTATCACAAAAGGGGAGATTGGGATAGGATGGAAGTCAAAGCTGTTTTTTTTGATATCGATGGAACCTTGGTCAACGATCGCAAGAGTGTTTTGAAATCCACTAAGGATGCGATTAAGATTGTCAAAGAACAAGGGGTGCTTGTAGGCGTAGCGACAGGGCGAGGACCTTTTTTTGTTAAGGAATTGATGGACGATTTGGATTTGGACTTTGCGGTAACCTATAATGGCCAGTATATCTTTACTAAAGACAGAGTCTTGTTCACGAGCCCTATTTCCAAGTTGCATTTGCGTCATCTAATTAGCTATGCTAAAAAAGAGGGCAAGGAGATTGCCCTAGGGACCAAGGATGCCATGCTGGGTTCCAAAATCATGTCCTTTGGTCTGGGTTCTTTTTCCCAACGAATCAGTCGCTTCGTTCCCTCTGTTCTAACCCGAACAGTGAATCAGTCTTTTAATCGCATGGTCAGCAAGGTTGTTCCCCAAAAGGAAGAAGACCTGCTTCATCTGATGAATCAGCCTATCTACCAAGTTTTGATGCTGATGACGCCAGAAGAATCTGAGAAGGCAGCAGCTGATTTTGAAGATTTGAAATTGACACGTAGCAATCCTTTTGCAGCGGATGTCATCAATCAAGGAAACTCTAAATTGGAAGGCATACGCCGAGTCGGAAAAGAATATGGCTTTGACCTTAATCAAGTCATGGCCTTTGGTGACTCAGATAACGACTTAGAAATGCTGGCTGGTGTCGGTATGTCGGTCGCTATGGGAAATGGTAGTAGCAGTGTCAAGGAAGTTGCCAAGCACATTACCACTAGCAATCAGCAAGACGGAATCCACAAGGCCTTGGAACATTTTGGTGTTTTGTCTTCAGAAAAAGTCTTTGTCAGCCGTGACTATCATTTCAATAAGGTCAAGACCTTCCACCACATGATGGATGAACGGACCCAAGAAGAACCTCGAGCTTGGGATTTAGAAGGTGCAACCCATAGGGCTGGCTTTAAAATAGAAGAATTGGTGGAGTTTGTTCGAGCTGCCAGTTCTTCTGAAGAGGATTTTGGTCAAGCTCTATCGCAACTTCATCAGGCTCTTGATAAGGCAGCATATAAAGTAGCCAAGAAGACACCTGCTCAGCAAGATTTGATAGGGCAAGTGGATGCCTTGATTGACACACTTTACTTCACCTACGGTAGTTTTGTCTTGATGGGGGTGGACCCAGAACGTATTTTTGACATTGTTCATCAAGCTAATATGGGGAAAATTTTTCCAGATGGCAAGGCTCATTTTGATCCAGTGACCCACAAAATCTTAAAACCAGATGATTGGGAAGAAAAATATGCTCCAGAACCTGCTATTAAAAAGGAACTGCAGCGTCAGCTTAAGGCTTATGAACGTCATAAAGAGAGAAATAATACTCAATGAAAATCAAAGAGCAAACTAGGAAACTAGCTGCAGGTTGCTCAAAGCACTGCTTTGAGGTTGTGGATAGAACTGACGAAGTCAGTAACATACCTACGGCAAGGCGACGTTGACGTGGTTTGAAGAGATTTTCGAAGAGTATAAATAGTAAACAAAAAGGAGCGCTGAGCTCCTTTTCTTTGTAATTATAAGGTTTTTTCTTGTTCTCTCACAACCAGCAAATCGACCTTAGCATGGCGGAGAATGTATTCAGATGAAGAGCCGACCAAGAGGCGTTCAAAGGCGTTGAGACCAGTTGCGCCAACTAGAATGAGGTCCACTTCCTCAGCATCTGGAATAGTACGTGCTAGTAGGGTCTTTGGATTTCCCATTTCAATGACGATATGAACATCTGCCACACCAGCATCTTTAGCACGTTTTTCGTACTCTTTCATCAGACTTTCAGCGTCAACTTGGAGTTGTTCGTAAACTTCAGCATCAAAGGTGGATACGCTTTGGAGAGCGCGTGTGTCAATGACATGTGCGATGGTGAGTTTAGCGTCGTTTCGTAGAGCAGAATGAACTCCCTTGATAAAAGCTAAGTCTGCTTCCTTAGAACCATCGATTGCGACCATGATATTTTGGTAACGTTGTGCCATAATGAAACCTCCTGAAATTTTCTTACTATCATTGTAAACCTTTTCACTATAGAAGTAAAGCAAAAAAAGTATTTTTCAAAAGAATGTTAGTGCTTAAAATCTATATAAATATATGATAAAATAAAAGAAAGGATAGCAGGAAAGAAGTGAAGGGAGGGAGAATGATGAAAAACTCTTTTCAAGAAGCAAAAAAATCAAATTTCCTTTATTATGGAATCATCCTAGTTTCAGTCTTGCTAGAAGTTATCATGATCTGGCAATTAGAGAGTCTGGTACCGCTTCTTTATCCAGGTTTTATCGGCTTTTTAGTCTTTCACCTACTCTACCATCTGATTTTATTCCTAGTTGCAAAACGAAGTGGGCGTTGGGGTTACTTGATGATATGGGGGCTCTTCCTCATGTTCAATCTTCTTTATGACTCCTTTTTAGGTTTGCTTTTTCTAGGTTTATCTTTTGGTATGTGATATGTCTTTCGCAAAATACCTGCTATCTCCCCTGTCTTGACCTCGCTTTTAGTGAGGTTTTTCTTCTATCCGCACCTAGTAACACATTTCAGCAAACTTGTCGCATTGTCTTTCTAGTGGTATAATGTTACTATCTCGATGAATTGAGGAAACAAGATGAAAGAATATAATAAATCTAGTAAGTTAGAACATGTTGCTTATGATATCCGTGGTCCTGTTTTGGAAGAAGCCATGCGGATGCGAGCAAACGGAGAAAAGATTTTACGTTTGAATACAGGAAATCCAGCAGAATTTGGCTTTACAGCGCCAGATGAGGTCATTCATGACTTGATTATGAATGCGCGTGATAGTGAAGGGTATTCTGACTCAAAAGGGATTTTCTCAGCCCGTAAGGCCATCATGCAGTATTGCCAATTGAAGAAATTCCCAAATGTAGATATTGATGATATTTACCTTGGAAATGGTGTCAGTGAGCTGATTGTCATGTCCATGCAGGGGCTTTTGGACAATGGAGACGAGGTCTTGGTACCAATGCCAGACTATCCTCTCTGGACGGCCGCTGTCAGCCTAGCTGGAGGAAATGCCGTTCACTATATCTGTGATGAAGCTGCAGAATGGTATCCAGATATTGACGATATCAAGTCAAAAATCACTTCCAATACCAAGGCAATCGTCCTTATCAATCCAAACAACCCAACTGGAGCCCTTTATCCTAAGGAACTCTTATTGGAAATCATTGAAATTGCCCGTCAAAACGATTTGATTATCTTTGCGGATGAAATTTATGACCGCATGGTAATGGATGGACATGTGCATACGCCTGTGGCGAGCCTGGCACCAGATGTTTTCTGTGTCAGCATGAATGGTCTATCAAAATCCCACCGTATTGCTGGTTTCCGTGTGGGTTGGATGGTCTTGTCTGGTCCTAAGCACCATGTCAAGGGCTATATCGAAGGGCTCAATATGCTGTCCAATATGCGTCTTTGCTCTAACGTTTTGGCCCAACAAGTCGTCCAAACTTCCTTGGGTGGCCACCAATCAGTCGATGAATTGCTTCTTCCAGGTGGACGAATATATGAGCAAAGAAATTTCATTTATAATGCCATTCAAGAGATTCCAGGTCTCTCTGCAGTTAAACCCAAGGCGGGGCTCTATATCTTCCCTAAAATCGACCGCAATATGTACTGTATCGATGATGATGAACAGTTTGTCCTTGATTTCTTGAAGCAGGAAAAGGTTCTCTTAGTTCATGGTCGCGGCTTTAACTGGAAAGAACCAGACCACTTCCGTATCGTTTACCTTCCTCGTGTTGATGAACTAGCCCAAATCCAAGAAAAGATGACTCGTTTCTTGAAACAGTATCGTAGATAGGGCTTACATTCGAAAAAGCAGTAAACATTTGCCTTGAGCTATTGACAAAAGTGAAAGAATCAGATAGAATAGTAAAGTATGTTTAGTAACTGATCACTTTATAGCCGGCTAAACGAATACAAAATCTATGAGGAGGTATTCATCGTGAAACGTACTTATCAACCAAGTAAACTTCGTCGTGCGCGCAAACACGGATTCCGTAACCGTATGTCAACTAAAAACGGTCGTCGCGTATTGGCAGCTCGTCGTCGTAAAGGACGCAAAGTTTTGGCTGCATAATCCAAACGAACCATAACAAAAATCAGTAGGAACTCGAGTCTACTGATTTTTATTTTTGTAAAAAAGTTCAAAAGACTTTATATTTTTGCTCAAATGGTGTATAATATTTCACATACTGTAAAAAATGGAGAATAATCATGAAGAAATCAAAAGTTATGCTTTTTGGAGCTATGGCTTTGACAGCAGGTCTAGCTCTAGCGGCATGTGGGTCTTCCCAATCAAGTAATGCTGAGAAAACCTACTCTTATGTATTTACTAGTAATCCTGATACCTTGGACTACATTACGTCAACGCGTGGTTCTACTTCTAGTATCACGACTAACCTGATTGATGGCTTGTTAGAAAATGATAAGTACGGTAATCTCATTCCATCTATGGCTGAGTCATGGACGGTGTCAAAAGATGGTTTGACCTACACTTATAAGATCCGTCAGGGGGCGAAATGGTACACTTCAGAGGGCGAAGAGTATGCGGATGTAACGGCTCATGACTTTGTGACAGGTCTCAAGTATGCAGCTGATAAAAAGGCTGAAAACTTGTACTTGGTTCAAGACTCTATCAAGGGCCTCGCAGACTACGTTGAGGGGGAAACATCTGACTTTGAAACTGTTGGAGTTAAGGCAGTGGATGACTATACTCTTCAATATACTTTGAATAAGCCTGAATCTTACTGGAATTCTAAAACTACTGGGGGCATTTTGAGTCCTGTAAATGAAGCTTTTTTGAAATCTAAGGGAGATGACTTTGGAAGTGTAACACCATCCAGTATCTTGTCAAATGGTCCTTATTTGTTTAAATCTTTCTCATCAAAATCTTTGATTGAATTTGATAAAAACCCTAATTACTGGGATAAGGATAATGTGAAAATTGAGAAAGTGAAGCTCTCTTTCTTTGACGGTTCTGATCAAGATAGTTTAGCGAGAGGATTTTTGGAAGGGAACTACTCGGACGGTCGTATCTTCCCGACAAGTTCAGTGTTTAATCAGTTGAAAAAAGGGAATGAGGACAAAATCACCTACACACCACAAAACTCAATTACCTTCTATTATCTTTTCAACGTTAATCGTCAAAGCTACAAGCAGACCATGAAACAGTCTGATAAGGAAAAGACAGATTCACTTGCGGCCATGCAAAATAAGGATTTCCGTCAGGCTGTCAACTTTGCCTTTGACCGTCATGCTTATGCAGCGCAGACAAATGGTGAAGATGGAGCAGACCGTATCTTGCGTAACACGCTTATCCCAAGTGACTTTGTCCAAATCGGTGGTAAAAACTTTGGAGATGTTGTCAATGAAAAGATTATTAACTATGGTACAGAGTGGTCGAATATCAATTTGAATGATGCGCAACCTGCCTTTTTGAATGCTGAAAAAGCCAAGGCAGCATTTGCTAAAGCTAAAGAAACCTTGCAAGCAGAAGGCGTGACCTTCCCAATTCATTTGGATATGCCGGTTGACCAGACGGCCAAGTTAGATGTGCAACAAGCAAGTTCCTTTAAGCAGACAGTGGAAGAAACCCTTGGGGCGGACAACGTTGTGATTGACGTGATTCAACTTTCTCCAGACGAGAAGGATCAAGCTACATTCTTTGCAGATACAGCTGAACAAAAGGACTATGACATTGATATTTCAGGTTGGAGCGGAGATTACTCAGATCCGAAAACTTATCTTGATCTCTTGGATCCAGAGTCAGGTTCTCAGCTTAACAATATTGGTTTGACTGCTGGAAAAGATAATGAAGTAAAAGAAAAAATTGGACTTTCTGCTTACAAAAAGTTACTAGATGAAGCAGATAGCGAAGTTGAAAATACTCAGGCTCGTTATGAAAAATTTGCTGAAGTCCAAGCTTGGTTGACTGACAGCGCCCTCTTCCTACCAGTTCAAAGTGGCGGAGCCAACCCAATCTTCCGTAAGACTGTACCGTTTACAGGAGCTTTCTCTTTCGTTGGTCATAAGGGAGATGCTGATAACTACAAATATGTTGAACTACAAAAAGAGCCGGTAACTGCGAAACAGTACCAGGAACTCTATGACAAATGGCTAAAAGAAAAAGCTGAGTCAAATAAAAAAGCTCAGGAAGATTTAGCTAACCACATTCAATGATATTCCTAGTCATGCTTTTTAGTTAAGCCTAGTGACTGGATTTAGAAAAAGACCTTACCAGACGCTTTTTGGTTCTGGTAGGGTCTTTTCTTTATTTTTGTGATGAAGTAAGTGGAGGGGGCTAGGGCTTCAGATACCTAGAATGACTTGTTTTATGTTTTTGAATGAGAATCGATTAAAATTTATAAATCTGTATAAGAGATTAGTGACAAAACGATACCAAATAGGGTAAATTTCTATATATTTTAATTAAAGTAAAAATGAGGCTAAAAGTGGACGGGGGGGGGATTTTATGCTATAATGTACGTATATTCTTATTGCCTAAAGTAGATATATTATAATAAAGTTGTATTATAGTGTATTGGCTTTTTGAATAAGAAGAAATAAAAATAAAAAATGGAGATCAAAGAATGAAGTATAAGAGAACGCAGAAACGCTCCAAGCAGATGTGGCAGCGTGTGGAAAAATTTTCGATTAGAAAGTTTAGCTTTGGAGCGGCGTCGTGTTTGATAGGGGCATCTTTAGTTGGGGTAGCTGGGACGGTACAACCTGTAGAAGCTACTATATCAACTTTCAGAGATCAAAAAGGAGGAAATGTTACTACTTTGTATGCCAATCAAGGGGATAATCCTTTTGAAGCTGGCGGAAGTGGGGTTTATGATAAAGTAAATGTAGACCAAGAAATTGGAATTGAAATAGACTGGTCAGAGTATTCTAAAACAAACCCTTACGTAACAGTTACCTATAAATATAATGGTGGTTATGGAACTGCAGCTTTGAATAACTACGGAGGTGGACGTCCAGACTTTTGGTTTACCACCCCGGTGGGAGTTTCAGAACCTAAAACAATCACTTTATATAATCTAAATACAGATAAGACAGGAAGAACAATTACAAGTTGGTCAGGCGAACAAGGATGGGTTTCTTTTTCGAATAGTGTCGGATCACGTTATCAAAATAAGGAAATGGCAGACAAACTTGGTGTTGGGGATCCTACAAAATGGGAACGATATAATGATGCGACCGGTGAGGATGGGCGCACTTATCGCGGTGACCTTAATACTATGTTTTGGCGTCGTATCGGAGACAATATAGAGGGAAGTCCGAGTGAACAAGGGATTTATCAATCCTTCAGAGACAATACCAAGTCTATGTATTCTGACTGGCAAAAAGCAGCTGATCCAACTGCTACTATTAAAGCAACTTATAAAGTGGTAGATCCTACATTGAAGAATGGAAAACTAGTATTAGAATTTGGTGCTGGGGTTAAAGTTGGTCATGGAGGATCGTTGGTAACTCACTTCAAAACTCTAACAGTAGAAGTTCCGGTTTTATATCAGGATAGTGAATTATTCGAAGTTAAAGTGCCGCAACGTACAGGTGTAGTAAATGCTCAAGAATTAACAGAAACTGAAAAAGCTGATATTAAAAGTAAAATCTTAAAAGCAAACGAAGATAATATTAGTTCAGCTATCCCAGTGACTTCTAATAATAAGTTTAAAGATAATCTTAAAGATGGAGAAAATAGTATTGTAATTGGAAATGACGGTACAGCAACGATTACCTACCTAGACGGTTCAAAAGATACTATTCCTGGAACATCACTTGTCTATGAAAAACCACAAATTGATAATAATGAAACAACTCAAAGTCAGTTTGGTGATTATAAATATTTAACAAATCCGTTTGAAGTAGATGATATTAATAATCTTAAAAATACAGATGTTGAAAGTGCAAAATTAAAATTCTATACAGTCAATAATATGATGGTAGAAAAAAATGAGTTTGATGAGGATGTTATTAAAGCAGTAGGAGAACCTTTGAAAACTTCTCCAGCATTTGTAAATAAGAGATTAGAAATAGATAAGCAAACTGGGTTAGGCTATATCTATAGTGGGTCAGGGCCTACAGGGGCGATTATTCCGAAAGCCCATTTATTTAAACAAAAACCTAAAAAAACATTTAATATTGATGAGGCTAGACAAGATGCTGAAAAGGCAATTGAAAATCTGACTTACTTATCACCAAAAGAAAAACAAAACTTCAAAACTGAATTAGCATCGAAAACTACACAAGATGAGTTAAATACTGTTGTGAATAATGCTATTGCAAAAAATTCAAGTAATGAAAAAGCTTTAGAAGCTAAAAAACGTGAAATAAAAGATGCCATTAACAAACTGAAATATCTAACAAAAGAAGAAAAAGATGGTTTTATAAATCGAGTTAACAATCAAGCTATTACAGATCCAGCAGATGGAGATGGAACAGGAACTAAAGCATTAGATAATACTAAAACTTTACTTGATAACATTTTAACAAATGCTAACGCTAAAAACTTAGAAGAAGCTAAGAAACAAGCCAAAGCTGAAATAGAAAAAATCAAAGATGATTTAACAAATCCAACAGCAGATAACTATAAGGAACAAATCCAAGCCGCAGGTTCAACAGATGCAGTAGAAAAGATTGTCGAAAATGCTAAAAATCAAAAAGCTTCTAAAGACAAAGAGAAAGAAAAACAAAAAGCAGATGCTTTAAAAGATGAGTATAAGAAAAAAATAGACCAAATTCCTGGATTATCAGAAGCAGATAAGACGGAATATAAAAAACAAATTGAAGCTGCAACATCAAAAAATCAATTAGATAATATTATTAAAGATGCAGAGGCAAAAGCAACTCGTAATAAAGCGATAGAAACAATAACAAACCTACCTCACTTGAATAACGCGCAAAAAGCAGACTTAATTGAACAAGTTAAAGATGCTACTGATAAAGAAGAGATTGAGGATGTTGTAACAAAAGCTCAAGGTTTAGATGCTAAGATGGATTCTCTGCAACAATTAGTAACGAAAGCTAATGATGTGAAGAATACTGATAAATATACAAACGCTACATCAGGAACAAAGACATCATTTGATACTGCATTGACTAATGCTGATGCTGTAGCAAATAAAGAAACAGGAAAAGAGGCTGACGCTTCAGAAGTAGATAGCTTAATTGATAAATTGAAAGAAGCTATTAAAAATCTAACAGGTGAAGAAGTCGCTAAACCAGTTTCAAAAGCAGCTTTACAAGCAGAAGTAAATAAAGAGGCTGAAGTTCACAAGTCAACAGCTTATCTTAAAGATACAAAGGCAAAACAAGATGAGTATGACAAAGCTCTGAATGAAGCAAAAACAGTGTTAGCTGATGATGGGGCATCACAAGAAAGTATTGATGCTGCGTTAGATAAATTACAGAAAGCACGAGCTGAATTGGCAGGACAAGCAGCAGACTTCACGCTGGCTGTGAAAGATGGAGCAGCGAAAATCTCTGTTGTACCTAAAGTAGGAGAAAGCTTAACAGAACAAGCCGATAAAGATGCAGTAAAAGCTAAAGTAACAGCGAACGGAGAAGCACTTAAAGCTACTGATACAGTAACGTACGGAGCTATTGCAGATAAAAATGGTAAGAAAGTTGTATCAGTAATAGTAACACGTGATGGTGTATCAAAAACAATCAATGTAGAAGTAACTAAGAAAGCGGAAGAATTAACATTAGCTGTAAAAGACGAAACAAAACCAGCTAAAATTTCAAAAGTACCAGTAGCAGGAGAAAGCTTAACAGCAGAAGATGAAGCGAAAGTAAAAGAAAAAGTAACAGCGAACGGAGAAGCACTTAAAGCTACTGATACAGTAAAATACGGAACTATTGCTGAAAAAGATGGTAAGAAAGTCGTACCAGTAACAGTAACACGCAACGGTGTAGAAAAAACAGTTGACGTACCAGTAGAAGGAACTGATGCTGCAAAATCTCCACTAAATGATCCAGAAAAAGTTAAAGTTAATGATGTGTCTAATTTATCAGAAGATGAAAAAGCAGCAGTTAAAGCAGCAGTTAAGAAAGCAAACACAAACTTAACAGATGCTCAAATTTCAGTAGACAATACAGGGAAAGTAACTGTAACGTACTCTGACAAATCACAAAATGAACTGCCTGCATCTAAGACTGTAGAAGTGAAAACTGAAGCAGAAAAAGCATTAGACAAAGCTAAAGAAAAAGCGAAATCTGACTTAACAGAAGCAGCTAACAAAGAAAAAGCAGAAATTGAAGCAGACAAAAACTTAACAGAAGATCAAAAGAAAACTGAAAAAGACAAAGTTGATAAAGTTAAGGAAGAACAAGAAAAAAATATCGATAAAGCGACAACGCCAGAAGATGTAACAAAAGCAACAGAAGACGGTAAGAAAGCAATTGCTGAAGTTCACCAAACAGAGTTAGACAAAGCCAAAGAGCAAGCGAAATCTGACTTAACAGAAGCAGCTAACAAAGAAAAAGCAGAAATCGAATCAGACAAGACCTTAACAGAAGATCAGAAGAAAGCTGAAAAAGCAAAAGTCGATGAAGCTAAGAAAGCTGCAGAGTCTAACATCGATAAAGCTGGAACAACTGATGAAGTAGCGAAAGCAACAGAAGCAGGTAAGAAAGCAATTGATGCTGTTCATAAAACTAATGCTGAGCAAGCAACTCCAAATGTAAAAGATTCAGTAACTGCAGCAGGAGGAGTTCCCGTAAGTGTAGACCCAGCTAATGCTCCTAAAGTAGCAGAAGCAGATAAAAAAGAAATTACAGAAGCAGTAGAAGTACCGAAAGACCAACCACAACCAAAAGATAAACAAGTCAAAAATGACGGAAAAATTGTGAATGGAACAGGTGCAAATGAAGGTAAGAAAGTAGTTGTAGTAGAAGTTACATATCCAGATGGATCAAAAGACGAAATCGAAGTACCTGTAAGAAAAGCAACTGATCAGGAAAAAGCAAAAGCTGACCTAACAAAAGCAGCAGATGCTGAAAAAGCTGAAATTGATGAAGACAATGCATTATCTAAAAAAGAAAAAGAAGCATTGAAGAAACAAGTTGATGAACTGAAAGCAAAACACGAAGAAAACATCAACAATGCAACTTCACCAGAAGCTATAGCAACAGCAACAGAAAAAGGTAGACAGGAAATTGCTGCTGTTCATACTCCACAAGATATTACAGAAACAGCTAAGAGAAAGTTAACTCCACCAAAAGAAAAGGTTAAAGTTACAGATGTCAATCATTTAACAGATGAAGAGAAAGAAGCTGTTAAAAAAGCGATTGTGGCGACTAACCCTCAACTAGAAGAATCTGAAGTCTATGTGAGTGATAAGGGAGATGTAGCTTCTCCTAAAGGTTACTTGGAAGCAGAAAAAGTTGTTGTTCAAGCATTAAACAAACCAGCGACACCAGTCGTAGTAGCTGATCCAAATCGTTTAACAAATGATGAAAAGGAAAAAGTGAAAGAAGCTGTAGCCAACGCAAATCCTGGTCTAAACAAAGATGATATTACAGTCGATGACAAAGGTAATGTAACAACTAAGAATGGTGATAAATTACTTGCAAAAGATGTAGTAACTCCAGCCCTGAACAAACCAACAACACCAGTTGTAGTTGGAAATCCTAATGCTTTAACAGAAAAAGAAAAAGAGGACATTAAGGATGCTGTCGCAGCTGCAAATCCAGGCTTAAACAAAGGTGATGTTACAGTAAATCCTGATGGCAGTGTAACAACTCCAAAAGGAAATCTACCAAAAGAAGATGTTGTAGTACAAACTGCTAAAGGGCAATCTACAAGTATCTTCAAACCAGAGTTAGACTTACAAACTGCTTTAGTATCAGGCAAAGCAACTGTAGAAAAAGGTAAAGACTTAACTGACGAAGAAATCCTAAAACAATTAGCACTAGCTGATGGAGTGACAGCGAAAGTTATTTCTAAACCAACTACAACAGAAAAGGGGACTAAAGAAGCAGAAGTGGAAGTAACCCTAGCTGATGGTACTAAAGTAACTGTAAAAGTACCGGTTGAAGTAGTTGATTCCTTAGGAACAGCTGATAAAGACAACGATCTTGCTAAAGCAAAAGAAGACGCTAAAAAACAAGTAGAAGACGCTGCTAAGAAAAAACTTGATGAAATCAAGAAAGATAAAGATTTAACTGAAGAGCAAAAACAAAAAGCTGAAGAAACAATCAATAAAGCCAAAGAAGATGCTAATAAAGCTATTGACGAAGCATCATCAGCAGGAACAGCTAAGCAAATTGCAGATCAAGCAAAAGAAAATATTGAAAAATATGATCCAAAAGCTGATGCAGAAGTTAAGAAACCAGATGTAACAAACCTTGATGAAGAAAAAGCGAAAGCAAAAGCTGAAATACTAGAAGAAGCTCAAAAACGCATTAACGAAATCAAGAACAATAAAGATTTATCAGACGAAGCGAAACAAAAAGCTATCAAAGAAATCAATAAGGCCAAAGATAAAGCGATTGAAGACATTAACAAAGGTCAATCTAAAGATGAAATCAACGCGGCGAAAGAAGCTGGTATTCATAAGATAAATGAAGTTCAACCAGATGGCTCTATTGCATCTAAATTCGAACCGAAAGTTCCTGAAAACAAAGTGGAAGTGGGAAATCCAGCAAAACTTTCAGATGAAGAAAGAGAACAAGTTCGTCAAAACATCGAAGGAGCTAACACATTCCCAGATGGAACAACAGTAGAAGTAAAACCAGATGGAACAGCTGTTATCACATATAAAGATGGTTCAACTGACACTATCTCTAAAGATAAATTGGTAGCGCCAGCTAACAAAGAGACAGAAACAATCGCGTCAAGAACCGAGCCGGTTATCCCAGGAAAAACACAAGTAGGAAATACTACGAAATTAACACCTGAAGAACAAGCTACGGTTAAAAAAGCGGTTGAGGAAGCGAACAACTTCCCAGCAGGAACTACGGTAGAAGTAAGACCTGATGGAACAGTAGTCATCACCTATCCAGATAAATCTGTAGATACAATAACAGGGGATAAACTTGTCGAAAAAGGAAGTAAACAAGAAACTCCAAAAGTTCAGACAGATGCAGAGAAGAATCCAGCGCAAGTTCCAGGAAACTTTGTACCTGTTGAAAATACTCACAACTTGACACAGACGGAGCAAGATACTGTAGCAGCTAAGGTCAAAGAAGCAAATCCAGCGGCGACAGATGTTAAGGTATCTAAAGATGGAACGGCAACGCTAACATATGGAGATGGTTCAGTAAACACAATTCCAGGAACCAGTCTAGTAGTAGCCAAAGATACTGACAATGAAGCTTCAACACAAGCCGCGCAAAATCCAGCAGTGGTGCCAGCAACTACAGAAGTTGGAAATGCTCATAGCTTAACACCTGAGGAACAAGCTGCAGTAACTACGAAAGTGAAACAAGCAAATCCGACTGCTACAGATGTTAAGGTATCTAAAGACGGAACAGCGACATTGACATACTCAGATGGTTCAGTCAATACAATTCCAGGAACCAGTCTAGTAGTTCAAAAAGAGGAAACTTCAACACAAGAGCAACCAACAATCGCAGAGAAGACAAAAGTAATCATCCCAGCTAACCCTACAAAAGTAGCAGAAGCTACAAGATTAACAGATGAAGAAAAAGAAGCTGTTAAAAAAGCTGTAGTAGATGCAAATGGATTCGGAAGTGATGTTAAAGTTGAAGTAGCTGGAGATGGCACAGCGACAATCGTCTTTAAAGATGGTTCAGCTATTACAATTCCAGGAAATCAATTGGTAGCACAAGATCCAAAAGCACAAGATAGCACTAAACCGACTGCTGAAAAATTAACTGTTAAAGCGCCTGCTCAAAGAGTAGATGTAAAAGATATAACTCATTTAACAGATGAAGAAAAAGAAAAAGTTAAGGTTGCTATTTTACAAGCAAATGGTTCAGCATTAGACGGAGCGACAATCAATGTAGCTGGAGATGGTACAGCAACAATCACATTCCCAGATGGTTCAGTAGTGACGATTCTAGGAAAAGATACAGTTCAACAATCTGCGAAAGGTGAATCTGTAACTCAAGAAGATACACCAGAGTATAAGCCAGAAACTACACCAGGTGGAGATAATGGAGGCAATACTGGAAGCTCAGATGCTAATGTAAATGCAGGCGGTGGTAGTCAGGCAGGCGGACAAGCTCACACAGGCTCACAAACCCCAGCTCAATCACAAGCTTCTAAGCAATTAGCTACTGAAAAAGAATCAGCTAAAAATGCCATTGAAAAAGCTGCTAAGGACAAGCAGGATGAAATCAAAGGCGCACCTCTTTCTGATAAAGAAAAAGCAGAACTTTTAGCAAGAGTGGAAGCAGAAAAACAAGCAGCTCTCAAAGAGATTGAAAATGCGAAAACTGTGGAAGATGTGAAGGAAGCAGAAACGATTGGAGTGCAAGCCATTGCCATGGTTACAGTTCCTAAGAGACCAGTGGCTCCTAATGCTGCTCCTCAGGCAACAAGTGCACCGCAAGCAACTGCAGGAACAATGCAAGATGTCACCTACCAGTCACCTGCTGGTAAGCAATTACCTAACACAGGTTCAGCATCAAGTGCAGCACTTGCTAGTCTTGGTCTAGTGGCGGCAACCAGTGGTTTTGCTTTGCTAGGAAGAAAAGCTAGACGTAGAAAATAGGACAGCTAGAAAATTCTATTCTCTACTTAAAGTGAGATTATAAGGGGGATTTGGAGAAATCATCAATCCTAGTGATGGGTGAGAGAAGAGAGAACCCAAGATAATCACATACTTTATACTCAATGAAAATCAAAGAGCAAACTAGGAAACTAGCCGTAGGCTGTACTTGAGTACGGCAAGGCGACGTTGACACGGTTTGAATTTGATTTTCGAAGAGTATTAGATGAATAGGGATGTTCTATCAATCTAGCCAGTCTCTTTCGTCTCTAACTGTGGAATAGAAGATGGGCAATATCGGATAGAAAAGATAGCAGAATAGATCTCTATTGAAGAGAGGAGGGAAACAGAAAAATTGGGTGCCCCTCCTCTTTTTTGCTATAATAGTAGATAGAAAACGAGGTTAGAAGAGATGATTTTTGATACACATACACACTTGAATGTAGAAGAATTTGCAGGTCGTGAGGCAGAAGAAATTACCTTGGCTGCTGAGATGGGTGTGACACAGATGAATATTGTTGGTTTTGATGAACCGACGATTGAGCGTGTCTTGGAGTTGGTAGATGAGTATGACCAGCTCTATGCGACTATCGGTTGGCATCCTACAGAAGCAGGGACTTACACGGAGGAGATTGAAGCCTACTTGCTTGATAAGCTCAAGCATCCCAAGGTTGTTGCTTTAGGTGAAATTGGATTGGACTACCATTGGATGACAGCACCGAAAGAGGTGCAGGAGCAGGTTTTTCGCCGTCAGATTCAGTTATCTAAGGACTTGGATTTGCCTTTTGTAGTTCATACCCGTGATGCGCTGGAAGATACCTATGAGATTATCAAAAGTGAGGGCGTTGGTCCTCGTGGTGGGATTATGCACTCATTTTCAGGGACGCTTGAATGGGCAGAGAAGTTTGCCGAGCTTGGCATGACTATTTCCTTCTCAGGAGTGGTGACTTTTAAGAAGGCAACTGACATCCAAGAAGCAGCTAGAGAACTTCCTTTGGACAAGGTTTTGGTGGAAACGGATGCTCCCTACTTGGCTCCTGTTCCTAAACGGGGTCGTGAAAATAAAACAGCCTACACTCGCTATGTAGTGGACTTTATCGCGGATTTGCGTGGCATGACGACAGAAGAGCTGGCGGCGGCAACGACTGCAAATGCAGAACGAATTTTTGGAATTAAGTATTAAAGGAGAAAATATAATGGTTAATTTTATTAAAGAATATAATAAAGATTTTACAAATGAGATGATTAAAGAATCAATTTTTGTAATTGATAATAATTGCTTACTATTCCCTCTGAAAGATTATGTTTTGGGCGATAAAATAGTAGATTCGTTCAATATAATAAAAAATGATGTTTATATTCCATATGTAACACAAATTGAATATTTAGAAAATGAATCAAACACCATAAATAAGCGGAAGGAACAAGTAAAAAAAGCAAAAAAAATAATTTCGGACATTGAAGAGTCAAATCAACTATTAGATTTTAGAATAAAAAATACCATAAATAATAATCTTTTTAATGAAATTGAAAAATATAAAAAAGATGATGCTATGAGATCTATGTACGAACAAATTTCAAGTTTTAAAAATGAGTATGTAGATAAAATTAAAAATTATGAAGAAAAGTTGAAGTTGATAAATGATGAATTGGCAGAGGAGAAAAATAAGCTATTAAAAAAAGTTGATTGGAAATTATCAACTACGAGTGTCGATGAAATAAAGAGAGTAATTGAGAAATTCCTAGATGAGGTAAAGCTAGGATTAGACTACACTGATGATATCTTGAGTAGATATACTGAGGTAATAAATGAACGTTATAATTCAAACATTTCTCCAGGATATGAAGATATTGATGGAAAATCTAACCGAACAATTTTTTTAGGAGGTAAATCAGTACCTAGACATTATTCGGATGCAATTTTTTGGTTAGATACATTAGATTATATTATATGTAACCCAAATGTAACTAAAGATAAGAAATATTTGATTATTATTTCGAATGAAGGAAAACAAGACTGGGTTGTTGGAGGTAATAAAACAAAAATCAATCTTGACATGTATTCGGAATGCTATAGAAAAACAGGTTTGATTGTTAAAAAAATAGATATTTGGACACTCTTAAACGTAACGGGAGTAGCGGATGGCAGTTCAATTGAAATTTCCCGTAAAAATTATGAAACTGGAAAATATGATTTTAGATTATACGGACAGGATTATATTGGTATAGAACAACAATCTAAAATGATGGAAATTATATTTGAAAAAATTATTTCAAAAATTGATGGATCGACTTTAAACATTCCGTGTGTCGTATCGTTTGAAGATTCACTGGAAGGCGTTAACACAACATTTGATAAATATCTAATGGTTAGAGATAGCCTAGGGAATGAATTTTTAGTAGGGACGTCTTTGAATTTTTCTCAAAAACTTAGATATATTTTTGATTTATTGGATTCTAGAGTTGAGGGTAGTGCCCCGCAATTAAAATTTATGGACAGTAGTGTTCAAAGTGAGTGGGAAAAAATATGTCGTCGAAGAAAAAAATGAAAATTTCCCAAGTCATCGTGGTTGAAGGTCGTGATGATACGGCCAATCTCAAACGCTATTTCGATGTAGAGACCTATGAGACTCGAGGTTCTGCCATCAATGACCAGGACATAGAGCGGATTCAGCGCCTACACCAACGTCATGGAGTCATTGTCTTTACAGACCCAGATTTTAATGGGGAACGGATTCGTCGTATGATTATGACGGCCATTCCAACAGTTCAGCATGCCTTCCTCAAACGAGATGAAGCTGTTCCTAAGTCCAAAACCAAGGGGCGGTCTCTGGGAATTGAGCATGCCAGCTATGAGGATCTGAAAACAGCTCTAGCTCAGGTGACAGAACAATTTGAACATGAGAGCCAGTTTGACATCAGTCGTAGCGACTTGATTCGCCTTGGTTTTCTAGCGGGAGCAGACAGCCGTAAGCGACGAGAATATCTAGGAGAGGCTCTCCGAATTGGCTATTCTAACGGCAAGCAACTCCTCAAGCGCTTAGAGTTGTTTGGAGTCACCTTGGCAGAAGTGGAAGAAGCTATGAAATCTTATGAGTAGGAAAGATGTAGCCGTTACAATTTTTTAAGTTTCACAGTATTTTTCGAAGCAGGTAGAAGAGGAGGCGTCTGATGTTAATTGGTCAAAAAATCAAAGAGATTCGGATAGAGAAAGGAATTAGTCGTCCAGATTTTTGTGGAGATGAGCAAGAACTGACAGTTCGTCAACTGTCGCGAATTGAAAGTGGAGCTTCGCAACCGAGTTTGCCCAAGTTAGACTATATTGCTCGCCGGCTAGGAGTTCCAGCTTATAGTCTTATGCCGGATTTTTCTGCTCTTCCTCCTGCTTATTTGGAATTGAAATACCAGATTTTACGTGAACCAATCTATGGTAAAGAAGAGGAGTATGATAAGAAGGAAGCGTGTTTGGAAGAGATAGAGGATTTATTTTATGAGCAACTTCCTAATGAGGAAAAAATATGGTTTGAAGCTACTAGAGCAACGATAGATGTTATTCGAAGCGGACGACCAGAATATGGGGAAACCGTACTGGACGATTATTTTAAAACAATTTATGATAAGGAATTGTTTTTGATAAATGAATTAGAAGTTATCAACTTATATTTTGCTATAGTGCTTACAAAGATAAAACAAGGTCAAAATCAGATTGAAGAAATTAACAGAATTCATTCGTTTTTAGTTCGTTTGACAAATCATGTAGAATTGATTGCACCAGAATATCTGTTTGCTTTAAGTAACACTTTGTTTTCGGGTCTAGCCTGTTTGGATAATTTGTCGTCTTATGATTCACTAGAATCTTATATCTTTAGCCTTAATCATATAATGGAAAAAACACAAGATTTCCAGAAGAAACCAATTATATTGATGTTGGAGTGGAAATTATCTCTAATAATAAAAAATGATTATGTATCTGCCGAACAGTTCTATCAGAAATCGAAGCTATTTGCTGATATAATAGAAAATTCTTATTTAGTTACTATGTTAGAAAAACAATGGCAAGAAGATTTAAAAAAATATTTATAAACATCGTGAAGCAATGACAAAAATGTCCTTGTCCTTACATCAAAACAGTTCTAAAGTTCGTCTTTAGAACTGTTTTTTTAGATATAAGCTAAAAATGACACAAAATAGTTCTATTTTAAGGACGTTGATGTCCTTTGAGTTTATTTAAGAATAATTTATAATTAATTAAAATGTGAAAGGAGATTACAGTATGAACTTTTTTAGTTTATTTTATCTAGTTACTTGGTGGTTTAAATAAAATTTAGTTATGTCTACTTAGTTTCAAAATAGATTCTTTAGGGCAAAGTGTCAGTTTATTAGGATAGTTATGATAAAAATGTATATTTCGAGGAGAAAATAAAATGAAAAATAAGATTTTAACAAAAACAGCAATTGTTTTAAGTTGCTTTTTAACATTAAGTACTGTTGCTCTCCCATCTGCAACTGCTTTTGCTTCTACATATTCAGTTTCGGATAAAGCAACTCAAGTTTCAAAACGTTCTACGGTAACTAATAGTGAAGGAAAACATATCTACGTAGATAACGGACGTATATTAGAATTTGATAAAGATACTGTTTCGCAAGAGGATATCCAAGCTGCTAAAATGGACAGAGGAAAGTGGTCTTTTTCAGTTACAGCTATTCGAAAAGGTTATAGTAAACTCCCTTCGAATGTTAAAAGATGGATAAATCAATATATAGGATTGAATGCCATATTGAGTACACTAGAACACTTTACTGGTTGGATTGAAGATGGAATCTACCAGGCTTGTAAGCGTGCAGGTATGCCAGATTGGATGGCTTGGACAGTAGCTAAAGCTTTGACCTTGATAGCACTATAGTTTATGAAAAAATTAAAAAAATACCTTCCATTCTTTTTCTGTCTACTATACCTAATACACGGAATACTTGATTTATCAACTTTAAATATTTTAGGTGCAATCTTTAAAATTATAATTAGTACTTTGGGTATAATAGTTACATATCCGTTTTATAAAGAAGGAAACGAATAATTTAAAGAAATAATTCTGTACTCAGTCTTATTTAGTTGTTCTCATAGTAGTAGGAATAATCCGTGTTTACCATTTGCGAGTAATAAACAATAATCCTAAAAAAGTCTCTGACAACTAGTGATTGATTTTTCTCGGATTAGTTTCACACAATTGTTTATACGAATGATTGGAGATTATGTTAAATTTACTTTGTGGTATTTTGCAATCAGAGTACATCAAATAGGCACCTTTTTATGTGTCCTTCGTTTTATAATAGGGTAAGAATATTTATAAATATCGTGAAGCAATGACAAAAATGTCCTTGTTCTTACATCAAAACAGTTCTAAAGTTCGTCTTTAGAGCTATTTTTTTAGATATAAGCTAAAAATAATATAAAATAGTTAGATTTTAAGGACATTGACGTCCTTGATACTTCTTGAAAAAACGGATATAATATATTTGAAGATGTTGCTAGTAGAAAGAATTTAATAAACTTCTTAACATGGCAGTGACTGTGGTCACCTTCTCACTAAGTGACCAAGTAACTTTTTGGAGGAAATGATGAAACGCTTATTTATTTTGATTTCAATGGTATTGGTATCGCTTTATATGGTGATAACTTCTGTTGACCATCGAGAAGAGATTTTATTTGGTAACTATCCTTCTGTTGATGTGACAGGAGTGGTGATAAATCAATCAGTAGCTAGTCACGAAAAGGTGACAGAGGCTTTGAGTCACTTGGCGGTAGAGCACAATAGTCTCATCGCTCGTCGGATTGTTGAGCCAAATGAAGCTGGAGAAACACGCTTTACCTATGCCACTTATGGTCAGGGAGAGCTTCCAGAAGGTCTGACCATTTCCTCCAAGGATAGTGCAGAAACGAGTGATTTATTAGGGTCTTACTTGATTGTATCAGGAAGTTTGGATGGAGTGAGTTTACAGACCACCTTGAAAGAGCTTGGTTATCAAGGCTTTGTTTCGAATGGAGAAGATCCATTTTCGATAGTCTTACTATTGACGGCCACCCCTATGGTGCTACTGAGTTTAGCTATTTTTCTGCTGACCTTTATGAGTTTGACCCTGATTTATCGGATCAAATCCCTTCGTCAAGCAGGGATTCGCTTAATCGCTGGTGAGAGCTTGTTTGGGGTGGCTCTCAGACCAGTGTTAGAAGATGTGAGACAGCTTATCTGCTCAGTGCTGGTATCCAGTCTTGTGGGATTGGGGCTTCTCTGGTATCAAGGTGCCTTGTTTATGGCAACGGTGCAACTTGTCATCATTGCTCTTCTACTTTATGGCTTGACCTTGGCAGGGATTTCTACCTTACTAAGTGTCGTGTATCTACTTGGTTTACAGGGAAATAGTCTGGTGGATCTCTTGAAAGGGAAACTCCCTCTCAAACGTATGATGACATTGATGATGATGGGGCAACTCTTGGCCGTGCTGGTGGTCGGTTCGAGTGCAACTACTCTCCTACCTCACTACCGTGAAATGCAGGAGATGGAGAAGGCAAGCGATAAATGGAGCCAGTCCTCAGACCGTTACCGTCTATCCTTTGGTTGGTCTAGTGCATTTGCCGATGAAGAAGGAATGCGTAAGGATAATCGTGAGTGGCAGACATTTACTGAAGAACGGTTAGCCAATACAGACTCTTTTTATATTATGAGCAATGTTGACAATTTCTCAGATGGAGCAGAAGTGGACCTAGATGGCAATCGTCTCAGTGACTACACACCGTCAGGGAATGTTATCTATGTCTCACCGCGCTATCTGATAGAAGAAAAGATTACCGTTTCTTCAGAGTTTATGGATAAGATGCAAAACTTGTCTGAGGGAGAGTTTGGGCTGATCTTGCCTGAGAGCTTGCGAGAGCAGTCTGCCTACTACCAAGGATTATTTACAGATTACCTGCAAAGATTTTCATCTGAAAGTGTAGAAGTGACGAGTCGGAAACACTACCTTCCACAGCTAAGGCTAGATTTTACAGAAACAGGACAGGAACGTTTCCTCTATAATGATGGGTACAAGACAACACGTCAGTACCTAAAAGATCCGATTATTGTAGTTCTAACGCCGCAAGCGACTGGAACAAGACCTGTTGCAGGGATGTTGTGGGGAACTACGGCTAATAGTGCCTTGAAACTAGATCGATATGGAGACAGCATCACCGCTCTAAAAGAGCAAGGTCTGTATCACAAGGTCTCTTACTTGGTAAAAAGCCAGCTATTTTTTGCCAAGGTACTAAATGACAAACGGGTGGAGTTTTACTCTCTCCTTATTGGGACGATTTTGACCCTGTCTACGGCTATCTTGTTATTTGATTCCATGAGTCTTCTCTATTTTGAGCAGTTCAGACGGGAGCTCATGATTAAACGTCTTTCTGGTATGACAATCTATGAGCTTCATGGCAAGTATTTACTGGCGCAAGGAGGAGTTCTCTTACTTGGGCTAATCCTATCTAGTGTTTTGACAGGAGATAGCTTGATTAGCGCTCTAGTTGTAGCTTTGTTTACGCTTAACGCTCTGTTGATTTTAGTAAGGCAGGACAAAAAAGAAGAAGCTGGTAGCATGGCAGTATTGAAAGGAAAATAAGATGATTGATATTCAAGGATTGGAAAAGAAGTTTAATGACCGCGCGATTTTCTCTGGTTTAAACCTCAAGCTGGAGAAGGGCAAGGTCTATGCCTTAATCGGGAAGAGTGGGAGCGGAAAGACGACGCTGCTGAATATCTTAGGAAAGCTAGAAAAGATAGATGGTGGAAGGGTTCTCTATCAGGGGAAAGATTTAAAAACCATTCCCACTCGTGAGTATTTTCGAGACCAGATGGGCTATCTCTTTCAAAATTTTGGCCTTTTAGAAAACCAATCAATCAAAGAGAATTTGGATTTGGGCTTTGTTGGTCAGAAAATCTCAAAAGTAGAACGTTTGGAAAGGCAAGTGGAGGCTTTAGAAAAGGTTAATCTAG
This sequence comes from Streptococcus sp. 1621, assembly GCF_013276615.1. Taxonomy (NCBI): domain Bacteria; kingdom Bacillati; phylum Bacillota; class Bacilli; order Lactobacillales; family Streptococcaceae; genus Streptococcus; species Streptococcus sp. 1621. The sequence goes on along the minus strand of NZ_VMLJ01000025.1, from coordinate 556 downwards.
GGTATTTGGATTTGGAACAAAAAATTTATACTTTATCTGGGGGAGAGGCACAACGAGTTGCCCTTGCGAAGACTATTTTGAAAAATCCACCCTTGATTTTGGCATATGAACCAACAGCAGCTCTTGATCCTGAAAATTCAGAGGAGGTTATGAATCTCTTGGTGGGCTTGAAAGATGAAAATCGAATGATCATCATTGCGACTCATAATCCCCTAGTCTGGAATAAGGCCGATGAAATCATTGATATGAGGGAGCTTGCTCATGTGTGAAAAAATCCGTATTCGCAGGGTATCTGATTATCCTAGTGCCAGAGGTGGTTTAGAAGATATCCTCATCATGGAAAATATGACCAATCATCTCCTTTTAGTTCAAATCCGAGTGAATGGCTATTTGCTTGATTTTGCTAGCATTGAAGGGCAAAGGCAAAAGCATTATCGTTTGAAAAATTTACCTCAAACGGTTGAATTGACAGTGGACGATGTGGAGGAGGATGTAGATTTGACCCTACCTGAAAATCGAAGTTATCAAGAAGCTGATTTTTTGATACTCAATGAAA
>NZ_VMLJ01000024.1:16792-45527 GCF_013276615.1 Streptococcus sp. 1621 | reverse complement strand
ATATGATTCTTTCTAATGATGGTTTTGTCGCTTTTCATTATAGATCTTATGGAACTTTTTTTCTACAACAAAATAGGCTCCATAATATCTATAGGGGATTTACCCACTACAAATATTATAGAGCCATTTTTTTGATGCAAAAAGAGACTGAATTTAAGGAGAAAATGAAGTATAGTGTATTGAAGTTGAAATAGTACACTTTGATTTCTAAGACATTGTTAGAAATTGGTTTAAATTCCCTAATCAATTTGCGCATGTTTTATTTCATTTTACGATAGTACGCTGAAACTTTTCAAAAAGTACTAGAAATTGACTTGGACTCCCCAATTGATTTGTTCAGATTCACTATAAATAAAAAATTAATAAGAGGGATAGGAAGTTAGCGTCAACTAGGATAGTATCTTGCTTAAACAGTATTATGGGACTGATATAAGTCCATAGGCTCTATTAGAGGATGTTCTGGTGTCTTATTCACTTGTTTTTTATAGCATTAGTAGATAGAATCAGCAAATAAAAAAGTAGTTCAAATGCCTGGCAGCAAAAAATCTCAACGATTCACTTAATATAGACTAAAGTTTAGAGTTTAAGGAAAGTAGGGATAGTATATTGTATGAAAAAATAAGATGGTTTTTAAGCAAAACTCTTGAAAATGATTGAAAAAAGAGTTATTATAGTTGTATAGTAAAAAGCAAACGCTTACTTAATCAAGGAGGACAGTTTATGTCATACAAAACAAGCAATGCAGAAGGTCATGTAGATTTCATCAATACCTATGATTTGGAGCCCATGGCGCAAAAAGTGATCCCTAAAGCAGCCTTTGGTTATATCGCCAGTGGAGCAGAGGATACTTTTACTTTACGGGAGAACATCCGTGCTTTTAACCACAAACTCATCGTTCCGCATACGCTTTGCAATGTAGAAAATCCAAGTACAGAGATTGAATTTGCAGGTGAAAAACTGTCTTCACCAATCATTATGGCGCCTGTTGCGGCTCATAAATTAGCTAATGAACAGGGTGAAGTGGCGACTGCGCGTGGTGTGCATGAGTTTGGTTCTCTTTATACAACTAGCTCATACTCTACTGTTGACCTTCCAGAGATTTCTGAAGCCCTTCAAGGGACACCTCACTGGTTCCAATTTTACTTTAGTAAGGATGACGGTATCAACCGCCATATCATGGACCGTGTGAAGGCTGAAGGTTATAAAGCGATTGTCTTGACGGCAGATGCTACTGTAGGGGGTAATCGTGAAGTGGATAAGCGTAATGGTTTTGTCTTCCCAGTTGGCATGCCGATTGTTGAAGAATACCTGCCAGAAGGTGCTGGTAAATCAATGGACTTTGTTTACAAATCAGCTAAACAACGCTTGTCTCCACGTGATGTAGAATTTATCGCTGAATACTCAGGACTTCCTGTGTATGTCAAGGGACCACAATGCCGTGAGGACGTTGAACGTTCGCTTGCTGCAGGAGCTTCTGGTATCTGGGTAACCAACCACGGTGGTCGTCAAATCGACGGTGGACCAGCTGCATTTGATTCACTTCAAGAAGTAGCAGAAGCAGTCGACAAACGCGTACCAATTGTCTTTGACTCAGGTGTTCGTCGTGGTCAACATGTCTTTAAAGCCTTGGCTTCAGGAGCAGACTTGGTAGCTATTGGTCGCCCTGTTATCTATGGCTTGGCTCTCGGCGGTAGTGTTGGTGTGCGTCAAGTCTTTGAACACTTGAATGCGGAATTGAAGACAGTTATGCAGTTGTCTGGAACTCAGACCATTGAAGATGTCAAACATTTCAAACTCCGTCACAACCCATACAACCCAACCTTCCCAGTTGACCCACGTGACTTAAAATTGTATTGATAAAAGAGATTGCCTCCACTGAATGTGGAGGTTTTTCTTCGTGTATTGGAAGAATAAATCACCATTAAAAACAATATAAATATATTTTCTAATCAAATATCTTGCTAGGGCTTTCATTTTTTGCTATACTGGTGCAGTAATTAAATAATAAAGACATTTGGGGTGCTTTAGGCTGAGATGATACCCATTGAACCTGATACAGTTAAGACTGTCGAAGGGAAATGTGAAACGTTTTTTCGTATGTCGAAATGAACGGTCTAATCTTGTAAGCTAAACTCTAATTCTTGATTGTAATTGGAGTTTTTTTGTTTATATAAGCTGGATGAAGGTGATACAAAGCATTTAGGTAGCTCTTCTTGAACGCCCTTGATTTTCTTTAAAAAGGTCAAGTAAAACTAGGATTTTCTTGGTGTTTTGTTGATTACGAACGAGTAAAAGGAGGAAAAATAAATATGGAAACACAGGTTTATGCATTTCAGCCAGGTTTGATTGTTGGAGAATTATTAAAAAATAGTCAGAAGGATTGGCAGGCTGCAATCAATCATCGTTTTGTCAAGGAACTTTTTACGGGGACAATTGAGAATAAGGTCTTAAAGGATTACTTGATTCAAGATTATCACTTCTTTGATGCCTTCTTATCCATGCTAGGTGCTTGCGTAGCCCACGCAGACCAGCTTGAATCCAAGCTCCGTTTTGCCAAGCAACTAGGCTTTCTTGAAGCAGATGAAGATGGTTATTTCCAAAAGGCTTTCAAAGACTTAAAAGTATCTGAGAATGACTATCTGGAAGTGACCTTGCACCCTGTAACAAAAGCCTTTCAGGATCTGATGTATTCGGCAGTGGCTTCATCAGACTATGCCCATCTTTTGGTCATGCTGGTCATTGCAGAAGGACTCTATTTAGACTGGGGTTCTAAAGATTTGGCTCTACCTGAAGCCTACATTCATTCGGAATGGATCAATCTCCACAGAGGTCCTTTCTTTGCAGAGTGGGTTCAATTTCTGGTTGACGAACTCAATCGTGTCGGAAAAGGTCGAGAAGATTTGACAGAACTTCAGCAACGCTGGAATCAAGCGGTCGCTTTAGAATTAGCCTTTTTTGATATTGGTTATGATGCCTAGAGAAAGTTCAGGATACTGACAAATTTGACGAGGTAAATCATTCAATGTAACTGAAAAAAATTCTCAACTAAAGATAGAGATAAATCGAAATCAATAGATCGTATAAAGTGAAAAGAAAGGAATTCAATATGACAAGTTTAAAATTATTAAAAGAAAAAGCACCTTTGGTCATTTGCATAACCAATGATGTAGTAAAAAATTTCACAGCAAATGGATTAGTAGCACTGGGTGCCTCACCAGCTATGAGCGAGTACCCAGCAGACTTAGAAGATTTATTAAAATATGCTGGAGGATTATTGATTAACATTGGGACTTTAACGGATGATAATTGGAAATTATACCAAGCTGCTCTGAAAATTGCAGAGAAATATAATGTCCCAGCAGTTTTAGATCCTGTAGCCTGTGGAGCAGGAGAATATAGAAAAAAAGTAGCAGATGATTTAATCAACAATTACAAACTAGCTGCGATTAGGGGGAATGCTGGAGAGATTGCTTCTTTAGTAGGTATAAATGTGGCATCTAAAGGAGTAGATAGTGCTGGTGTGGATAATATTGATGAGATTGCTCTAGCAGCCAACGCTAAGTTTCATATTCCAATAGTAGTGACTGGAGAAGTTGATGCGATTGCTGTTAATGGAGAAGTGGTAACGATTCATAATGGTAGTGCCATGATGCCAAAAGTCATTGGGACAGGATGTTTATTAGGGGCAGTGGTAGCAAGCTTTATCGGACTAGAAAAAGGTCAAGAATTGAAATCATTAGAAACAGCAATGTTGGTTTACAATATCGCTGGAGAAATGGCAGAAAAACGTCCAAATGGACATCTTCCTGGAACATTTAAAGTTGAATTTATGAATGCCTTATACGAGATTTCAGATGAAGATGTAAAGGAATTCAAAAGAGTGAAGTAAAATGTTTCATAAAGAATTACTAAAACTATATTTTATTTGTGGAACGACTACTTGCCAAGGAAAAGATCTATATAGAGTCGTTGAGGAAGCCTTAAAAGGTGGTATAACCTTATTTCAATTTCGTGAAAAAGGGGAGGGAGCCTTAGAAGGTAAAGAAAAAGTCGAATTAGCAATTAAACTACAGGATCTTTGTAAAAAATACAATGTTCCATTTATCGTTAATGATGATATTGAGTTAGCATTGGAAATAGATGCTGATGGCGTACATGTAGGACAAGATGACCTTGGAGTTGATGAAATTAGAAAATTGATGCCAGATAAAATAATTGGTCTTTCTATAAAAAATGAGGAAGAATTTCAACAATCAAAAGTTGAATATGTAGATTATGTCGGTGTTGGTCCTGTATTTGATACCCAGTCAAAGGATGATGCTGGTGGTGCTATAGGTTATGAAGGTCTTAAATTGATAAGAAAACTATTGCCACAAATGCCCTTAGTTGCAATTGGTGGGATACAGACGCAACATATTAAAGACATTATACAGACCAATATAGATGGTGTTTCAATCATTTCAGCAATATCGTATGCAAAAAATATAGAAAAAACTGTTCGAGAAATGAGTGAACAATAGGTATCAATCTATCCTTGGATTCTGAGTAGGATTTTCCTTTTTTAAAAAGCTATGTTCAGATTCAGCTTGAATGGCTAATTCATCAAACAGGTCATTTGTTTTTTGCAAAAGAAAGATCTGCTGTATTTATGAGTGCAAGGCTGTATTTCCAGTTCAATTTCTTGAACTAGTATAAAATGTGTGTTATAATAATCACATAATTAAATAATAAAGACATTTGGGGTGCTTTAGGCTGAGATGATACCCATTGAACCTGATACAGTTAATACTGGCGAAGGGAAATGTGAAATGTTTTTTTCGTATGTCGAAAAGAACGGTCTAATCTTGTAAGCTGAACTCTAATTCGTATCTGTAATTAGAGTTTTTTCTTTTACGAAACTGGATGAAGGTGATATAAATCCTTTTGGTAGCTCACCTTGAGTGCCCCACTTTTCTTTAAAAAAAGGAGTTTTTTATGTTGAAAAAATGGCAGTTAAAAGATGTTATTTTGCTTGCTTTCTTGTCTATCTTTTTTGGTGGCGTTTTCGTTGGTTCAGGATATGTGTATAATATTCTCAGCCTACTCTTAACACCTCTTGGTTTACAGGCTTTTGCCAATGAAATCCTCTTTGGACTCTGGTGTATGGCTGCGCCCATTGCTGCCATCTTTGTTCCGAGAGTCGGAAGTGCAACGATTGGAGAAGTGCTAGCTGCGCTTGCTGAAGTCCTTTATGGTAGCCAATTCGGTCTAGGTGCCCTTTTGTCTGGCTTGGTTCAAGGTTTGGGAAGTGAACTTGGTTTTATCGTAACCAAGAATCGCTATGAAAGTTGGCTCTCTCTAACTGCTAGTAGTATTGGGATTACGCTTGTTAGCTTTGTCTATGAATACATTAAGTTAGGTTACTACGCCTTCTCTCTTCCTTTTGTCCTTTCCTTGCTTGTGGTGCGTTTTATTTCTGTTTATTTCTTCTGTACCATTTTGGTTCGTGCCATTGTCAAACTCTATCATCAGTTTGCAACTGGAGGAAAGGCATAGATGGGGCTGGAATTACGGGAGATTCAGGCCCCAATTTTTTCGGAACCGCTTGATTTTACTTTTCATGAGCAAGCTTTTACCTTGTTAGTTGGGAGTAGTGGGTCTGGAAAATCGAGCCTCTTTCAAGTTATTGCCCAAGTTAGTTCTCTTCCCTATAGCGGTCAAGTCCTGATAGATGAGAGCGAGGTCAGTCAGCTTTCTATCATCGAACGTGTCCAAACGGTTGGTATTCTCTTTCAAAATCCCAATCATCAATTTACCATGGAGAACTTGTTTGAGGAGCTGATTTTTACCTTGGAGAATATCGGCTATCCCGTTCAGGAAATTGATTCTAAAATAGCAGAGGTTGTCCAGCAATGTCGTTGCAAGGACATCTTGCACCGTCCCATCCATCACTTATCAGGTGGAGAAAAGCAAAAGGCTGCTTTGGCTGTTCTCTTTGCTATGAATCCTAGGGTCTATCTATTAGATGAGCCCTTTGCTTCCATTGATCGCAAGAGTAGGATAGAGATATTGGAGATTCTAAAAGAGTTGGTCTCTAATGGGAAGACAGTTATTTTGTGCGACCATGATTTATCTGATTATGAAGCCTATATCGACCATATGGTGGGGCTAAGAGTTGGACAACTAAGGGAAGTGTTTCAAATCCCTGCCTCTGAAATGACACAGGCTGTTTCAAAGGAGGTTGCTTCTAGCCCAGAACTATTCCATATGGATCGAACGACTTGTGAGCTTGGTAACCGCCCCCTCTTTTCGATTGCTGATTTCACATTTTACCAAGGAATTTCCTGTATTTTGGGTGACAATGGTGTCGGGAAATCAACCCTCTTTCGGTCTATTCTTCAATTTCAAAAGTATAAGGGGCGCATTACCTGGAGGGGGACAGTCCTGAAAAAGAAAAAGAGTTTGTATCGTGACCTGACGGGTGTTGTTCAGGAAGCTGAGAAACAGTTTATCCGAGTCAGTCTGCGAGAAGAGCTTCAATTAGATGGACCTGATTCTGAAAGAAATCAACGAATTTTCCAAGCTTTACGATATTTTGATCTGGAGCAGGCTCTTGATAAGAGTCCCTATCAATTAAGTGGTGGTCAGCAAAAAATTCTTCAGCTCTTGACCATCTTGACCAGTAAGGCTTCAGTGATCTTGCTAGATGAACCTTTTGCAGGTTTGGATGATAGAGCTTGCCATTATTTTTGCAAGTGGATTGTGGAGGAGAGAAATCAAGGAAGAAGTTTTCTGATCATTAGCCATCGTTTAGATCCCTTGATCTCTGTGGTTGATTATTGGATTGAGATGACTAGTCAGGGTCTTCGTCATGTGAAATCAGTGACAATTACCAAACCACTTACGTCTCAGAGTAGCAATATCCAAGGGGAGGTGAGATAGTATGGTCAAAGTAGCAACCCAGACACCGATTATCAGTCTCTTCTTGCTGATTTTATCCTTGGAAACATCTTTCATTCCTTCGATTGCTCTGAATCTTTCGGTAGTCGCATTCTGTATTCTCTTTATGCTCTATTACCGTCGATTTAAAGTATTGGCTTGGATGATTCTGCTCGCCATTTTGCCATCCTTTGCCAACTACTGGGCAGTTCAGTTACATGGAGATGCTTCGCAGGCAGTCATGCTTGGAACGAGGGCCTTTGTGACCGTTTGTATTGGTCTTGTTTTTGTTTCCTCTATTTCCCTAAAAGAGCTTCTCTTGTACTTGGCCCAAAAGGGGTTATCACGCTCTTGGGCCTATGCCTTGATTGTGGTATTTAATTCCTTCCCCCTCATTCAGCAAGAAATCAAGTCCCTAAAAGAAGCTTGCCTATTACGTGGTCAAGAACTGCATTTTTGGTCGCCCTTGATTTACAGCAAGGTTCTGATGACAGTCTTTAGGTGGCGCCATCTTTACCTGAGAGCCCTGTCGGCGCATGGATATGACGAACATGCACAGTTGAAGAATAGCTATCGGACTTTTTATATTCCTAAAAAAACAAAATTAATCTACCTGCTTTTCTTTTTATTGCTTCAAACCAGTCTATTTTTATAAAGGAGTTATTATGGAATTTACAGATATTGCGATGGAATTATCCAAGGAAGCTTGGCAGGCTTCCTTTCATCATCCCTTTATTTTACAATTACAAGAGGGGGATTTAGAACCTGCCGTTTTCCGCTATTACCTGATTCAGGATGCCTACTATCTGAAGGCCTTCTCAGAAATCTATCACCTTTTGGCTGATAAGACTTCAAACCAAGAGATGAAAAGACTCTTGAAACAAAATGCTCAGAGTCTAGTGGAGGGTGAGTTATTTATCCGCCAACAATTTTTCAAGGAATTGGAAATCAGCGATCAGGAAATGGAGCAACATCCAATCGCTCCAACCTGCTATCATTACATTTCTCACATTTATCGGCAATTTGCAGAGCCAAACTTGGGCATTGCCTTTGCAAGTTTGCTGCCTTGTCCTTGGTTATACCATGATATAGGCAAATCACTTAATCTTAAACCATCACCAAATCCTCTCTACCAACAATGGATTGAAACTTATATTACGGATGAGTTAGAGCAACAGATCAGAGAGGAGGGAGAGCTAGTCAATCAACTCTATCGCGAAAGTAATGAGACAGACAAGAAAAAAATGCTAGATGCCTTCCACATCAGTGTTCACATGGAAGCTAAGTTTTGGCAAATGGCCTACCAACACCAGACATGGAAGAGTGATTTACACTCTTTAGAAAAAGGAGAAGAATAGAAATATGAGAAAGCACCAATTGCAAGTTCACAAATTAACCATTTTATCCATGATGATTGCCCTTGATGTAGTCCTTACGCCTATCTTTCGGATTGAGGGAATGGCACCGATGTCCAGTGTAGTCAATATTCTAGCAGGAATCATGATGGGACCTGTTTATGCCTTGGCTATGGCTACAGTCACAGCCTTTATCCGTATGACGACTCAAGGGATTCCGCCTTTAGCTCTCACAGGAGCGACTTTTGGAGCCCTCCTTGCAGGTCTCTTTTATAAGTATGGTCGAAAATTTCATTATTCCGCTCTAGGAGAGATTTTGGGAACAGGTATTATTGGTTCTATTGTTTCCTATCCTGTTATGGTACTCTTTACAGGATCGGCCGCTAAGCTTAGTTGGTTTATCTATACTCCTCGATTTTTTGGAGCAACCTTGATTGGTACAGCGATTTCCTTTATTGCCTTTCGATTTTTAATCAAGCAGGAATTCTTTAAAAAAGTGCAAGGATATTTCTTTGGTGAAAGGATAGACTGATGCAGGCATTGACAAATCCTTTTCCTCTGGAAATGACTTCCCTAATTCACTGTATTACCAATGAGATTTCTTGTGAGATGCTAGCAAATGGGATTTTGGCTTTGGGATGTAAACCAGTTATGGCAGATGATTCCCGTGAGGTTCTTGATTTTACTAAGCAAAGCCAGGCACTCTTCATCAATTTGGGGCATTTGTCAGCTGAGAAGGAAAAAGCAATCCGTATGGCAGCTTCTTATGCAGCTCAAGTTTGTCTCCCAATGGTAGTAGATGCGGTTGGCGTAACAGCTTCAGTCATTCGTAAGAGCTTAGTTAAAGACCTTTTAGACAATAGCCCTACGGTCCTTAAAGGAAATATGTCAGAAATCCGAAGTCTTGTTGGCTTAAAACACCACGGCGTTGGGGTCGATGCCAGTGCTAAAGATCAAGAAACGGAGGATTTGCTTCAAGTCTTGAAAGACTGGTGTCAGACCTATCCTGGTATGTCATTCTTAGTTACTGGTCCTAAGGACCTCATCGTTTCGAAGAATCAGGTCGCTGTACTGGGAAATGGCTGTACAGAATTAGACTGGATAACAGGGACAGGAGACTTGGTTGGAGCCTTGACAGCCGTTTTTCTCAGCCAAGGAAAGACTGGATTTGAAGCTTCGTGTTTAGCAGTCTCTTATCTTAATATCTCCGCTGAGAGAATAGTTGTTCAAGGAATGGGATTGGAAGAATTTCGTTACCAAGTACTCAATCAGTTTTCGCTTCTAAGGAGAGATAAAAACTGGTTAGATGCCATCAAAGGAGAGGTTTATGAATAGAGAAGCACTTAGACTATATCTGGTAACCAATCGCTACCAAGATTCCGTGGAAAGATTTCTTGAAAAGGTTGAGACGGCTTGCCGTTCAGGGGTTACCATAGTCCAATTACGAGAAAAAAATCTCACAACCAATCAATATTATCAACTAGCAAAACAAGTCAAGGAAATAACAGATGTTTATCAGGTACCCTTGATAATCGATGATCGTTTGGATGTTTGTCTTGCAGTCGATGCTGCAGGTCTGCATATCGGAGACGATGAATTACCAGTTTCGGTTGCCCGACAAGTCTTGGGACCTGAAAAAATCCTCGGTGTCACCGCTAAAACAATAAAAAGAGCTCTGGAAGCAGAAACATCAGGTGCAGATTACTTGGGGACAGGAGCCATTTTCCCAACCACCACCAAGGAAAATGCGCCCATTACTCTGATATCGACCTTGAAAACAATTTGCCAAACGGTTGACATTCCAGTAGTTGCTATTGGCGGCTTGACTTCAGAGAACATTGACCAGCTTATGGGCACTGGCATAGCTGGAGTAGCTGTAGTGCGTGATTTGATGCAGGCAGAAGATATTGAGGCAAAAACCCAAGCCTTTTTATCAAAGCTGGATGACATTATTTCCTAACTAATACTCAATGAAAATCAAAGAGCAAATTAGGAAGCTAGCTGCAGGTTACTCAAAGCACAGCTTTGAGGTTGCAGATGGAAGCTGACGTAGTTTGAAGAGATTTTCGAAGAGTATAAAAACTCTCTAATTCCCTTAAAGTAGGAACTAGAGAGTTTTTTTCTTAATCTTTAAAAGTTGTATGGTTGACTGGGCCAGAGCCATGACCGAGTTGAGGAGCGTCTTGGATGGCTTTTGTGATAAAGGCCTTGGCCTTATCGACTGCCTGATAGAGAGTCTTGCCCTTGGCTAGTTCAGCCGTAATCACTGCAGCAAAGGTACACCCAGTACCATGGGTGTGACAGGTTTGAATTCGTGGGCTTTCCCAGACAAATTGGTCATCCTTGGTAAAGAGGAAATCCTTGGCACCGCCTTCGAGATGCCCACCTTTGATTACCACAGACTGAGGACCAAATTCTTTTAAAATCAGGCGACCGGCACGCTGCATGTCTTCAGGATCATGGATTGAAAAACCAACAATCTCTTCTGCCTCAGGAAGATTGGGCGTGATAATGGTTGCAAGGGGAAGTAGGTTTGTTTTTAGGTAAGTTCTGGCACTGGTACCAATCAGGGTGTCACCGCTTGTTGCGACCATAACAGGGTCAAGGACGTAGGGACAGTCCAACTTTTTAAGATAGGGTTGGATGATTTCCATGATTTCGGTAGTTGCCAACATCCCAGTTTTTACAGCCTGAGGTGGAATATCAGAAAAGACACTGTCCAATTGGGCTTTCAACATTTGAGGAGAAACGTGCTCGATTAATTGAACACCTCTGGTATTTTGAGCGACAAGACTGGTTACAACAGCCATTCCATAGACATCTCTAGCTTGGAACGACTTTAAATCAGCCATAATGCCAGCACCACCACTGGGGTCAGTACCTGCAATGGTCAAAGCAACGGGTAAATAAGTCATCTAAAACCTCCCAACCAACTGAAGTTTGTATTCTCAAGAACAAGCAAGTCTGTTTTAGGAAGGTAATAGAAGACTGCTAGTCCCCATTATCATTTCCACTTCCATCAGCTAGCATTACCTAGATTGAGTCAAAGGGTCTAACAGTTGTTAATCTCAGCTTTACGCACCCCTAGTGGTTGTTTTCTTTTTTTCTTTAGTATAGCATATTTTTATTGTTTATATAGTAATATTTGACTGCAAATCGTTTTTTAAATGATTAAAATTCTATTTTTTAAAGAAAAGATTGATTTTATAATTGACAAATGTAGATTTTAAGAGTATACTATTTAACATAATTGACAAATGTAGATTTTGGAGGTGTGATGATGCAGATTTCAGATGCAGAATGGCAGGTAATGAAGATTATTTGGATGCAAGGAGAGCAGACTAGTACGGATTTGATTAGGGTTCTGGCGGAGCGGTTCGACTGGTCCAAGTCGACCATTCAGACTCTTTTGGCTCGTTTGGTTGAGAAAGAGTGTCTGACAAGGAAAAAAGAAGGCAAGTTCTTTGTCTATTCAGCCCTTTTAACTTTGGAACAAAGTCGGGATTTACTTGTCCAAGATATCAAGGACAAGGTTTGTTCTCGTAGGATTAAGAACTTGTTGGCTGATTTGATTACTGAATGTGATTTTACTCAGGCTGACTTGGAAGACTTGGAAGCTGTGATTTCTGAGAAGAAATCAAGCGCTGTAACAAAAGTAAAATGTAATTGTATGTAAAGGAGACGTCATGTTAAATAGTATTGTAACCATTATTTGTATTGCCCTTATCGCGTTTATCTTGTTCTGGTTTTTCAAAAAGCCTGAAAAATCTGGACAAAAGGCCCAGCAAAAAAAGGGCTACCAAGAGATTCGAGTGGAGGTCATGGGGGGCTATACGCCTGAGTTGATTATCCTCAAGAAATCAGTGCCAGCCCGCATTATCTTTGACCGCAAGGATCCTTCACCCTGTCTGGATCAAATTGTTTTTCCAGATTTTGGTGTCCATGCGGACCTACCTATGGGGGAAGAGTATGTAGTGGAAATCACGCCTGAGCAGGCTGGAGAGTATGGTTTCTCTTGTGGCATGAATATGATGCACGGTAAGATGATAGTAGAGTAGGAGGAGACTATGACTGAAATTGTAAAAGCAAGTCTTGAAAATGGTGTTCAAAAAATCCGTATCACGGCAGACAAAGGCTATCATCCAGCCCACATTCAACTGCAAAAAGGAGTTCCTGCTGAGATCACCTTTCACCGTGTGACACCTTCAAACTGTTATAAGGAGATTCTTTTTGAAGAAGAAGGCATCTTGGAACCAATCGGCGTAGACGAAGAGAAAACAATTCGTTTTACACCTCAAGAATTAGGCCAACATGAATTTTCTTGTGGTATGAAGATGCAAAAGGGAAGCTATACAGTCGTTGAGAAGACTCGAAAATCTCTGTCACTTTTACAGCGTTTTTGGATTACTAGTATCTTTACTGTGCCTCTTGTGATCCTCATGATTGGGATGTCGACAGGAGGAATTAGTCACCAAGTCATGCGTTGGGGCACCTTTTTAGCCACAACACCGATTATGCTAGTAGCAGGTGGTCCTTATATTCAAAGTGCTTGGGCTAGTTTTAAAAAGCACAATGCCAACATGGATACCTTGGTTGCTCTGGGAACCCTAGTGGCCTATTTCTATAGCTTAGTTGCCCTCTTCGCTGGCCTCCCCGTTTACTTTGAAAGTGCTGCCTTTATCTTCTTCTTCGTTCTTATGGGAGCCGTTTTTGAGGAGAAAATGCGGAAAAATACTTCCCAAGCTGTGGAGAAATTACTTGACTTGCAGGCTAAAACTGCAGAAGTCTTGCGTGAGGATAACTATGTTCAAGTCCCTTTGGAGCAAGTCAAGGTAGGTGACCTGATTCGAGTGCGTCCCGGTGAAAAGATTGCGGTTGATGGTGTCGTAGTAGAAGGTATCTCTAGTATTGATGAGTCTATGGTGACAGGTGAGAGTCTACCTGTGGACAAGACAGTTGGAGATACTGTTATTGGCTCAACCATCAATAATAGTGGAACACTTGTTTTTAGAGCAGAAAAAGTTGGTTCAGAGACTGTTTTGGCTCAGATTGTGGATTTTGTGAAGAAAGCTCAGACAAGTCGTGCGCCGATTCAGGACTTGACGGATAAAATTTCAGGCATTTTTGTTCCAGCAGTTGTCATTTTAGGGATTGTGACCTTTTGGGTTTGGTTCGTCTTGCTCAGGGATAGTGTAGTTGTGCTTGGAGCGAGTTTTGTCTCTTCGCTTCTCTATGGAGTAGCAGTTCTGATTATTGCCTGCCCTTGTGCCTTGGGACTTGCAACACCGACAGCCCTTATGGTGGGGACAGGTCGCAGTGCCAAGATGGGAGTTCTCCTCAAAAATGGAACGGTTCTACAGGAAATCCAGAAAGTCCAAACTATTGTTTTTGATAAGACAGGAACTTTGACGGAAGGGAAACCTGTGGTCACAGATATCATCGGCGACGAAGTAGAAGTGCTTGGATTGGCAGCTTCCTTGGAAGAAGCTTCTCAACACCCACTGGCTGAGGCTATTGTTAAGCGAGCGACTGAAACTGGACTTGAGCTTCACACTGTGGAAAATTTCCAAGCCTTGCACGGAAAAGGTGTCTCAGGGCAAATCAATGGAAAACAAGTTCTGCTTGGAAATGCTAAAATGCTGGATGGCATGGATATTTCTAGCACTCATCAAGATAAACTAGAAGAACTGGAAAAAGAAGCTAAGACAGTTGTGTTCTTGGCTGTGGACAATGAAATCAAAGGCTTGCTAGCCTTGCAAGATATCCCCAAGGAAAATGCCAAGCTAGCCATCAGTCAGCTGAAAAAACGAGGTCTTAAAACAGTCATGCTGACAGGAGACAATGCAGGTGTGGCGCGTGCTATTGCCGATCAAATCGGAATCGAAGAGGTCATTGCAGGTGTCTTGCCAGAAGAAAAAGCCCATGAAATCCATAAACTACAAGCGACTGGAAAAGTAGCCTTTGTTGGGGACGGTATCAATGACGCTCCTGCCCTTAGTGTAGCAGATGTGGGGATTGCTATGGGAGCTGGAACAGATATTGCCATCGAGTCAGCAGATTTGGTGTTGACAACTAATAACCTCCTAGGAGTGGTTCGTGCCTTTGACATGAGTAAGAAAACCTTTAATCGAATTCTGCTCAATCTTTTCTGGGCCTTTATCTACAATGTCGCCGGAATTCCGATTGCAGCAGGAGTCTTTTCAGGTGTTGGACTGGCCCTCAATCCAGAACTGGCAGGTCTAGCTATGGCCTTTAGTTCTGTATCTGTTCTGACTAGTTCACTCTTACTAAACTTTAGTAAAATAGACTAAAAGTAATGACTGGATTTCTTTGTTATAAAACAGGAGTGACAGCACTTTCAAAACTGTATTAGAATAGAGAATAGAGAGTTTTGAGCAGATTTTTAGAAAAGTCAACATAAATATGATACAGTGGAATAGTAAAAGTTTGGAGAACGTTTCCAATTCTATGTAATCGTATTCTCCAAGTCTAAAAAAATTGAAGGAGAGTTATCACTATGACTCAAGGGAAAATTACTGCATCTGCAGCAATGCTTAACGTATTGAAAACATGGGGCGTAGACACAATCTACGGTATCCCATCAGGAACACTCAGCTCATTGATGGACGCTTTGGCTGAAGAAAAAGATATCCGCTTCTTGCAAGTTCGCCACGAAGAAACAGGTGCTCTTGCAGCGGTTATGCAAGCTAAATTCGGTGGCTCAATCGGGGTTGCAGTTGGTTCAGGTGGTCCAGGTGCGACTCACTTGATTAACGGTGTTTACGATGCAGCTATGGATAACACTCCATTCCTAGCGATCCTTGGATCACGTCCAGTTAACGAACTCAACATGGATGCTTTCCAAGAATTGAACCAAAACCCAATGTACAACGGTATCGCTGTATACAACAAACGTGTAGCTTACGCTGAGCAATTGCCAAAAGTAATCGACGAAGCTTGCCGTGCTGCAGTTTCTAAAAAAGGTCCAGCTGTTGTTGAAATCCCAGTAAACTTCGGTTTCCAAGAAATCGACGAAAACTCATACTACGGTTCAGGTTCATACGAACGTTCATTCATCGCTCCTGCTTTGAACGAAGTTGAAATCGACAAAGCTGTTGAAATCTTGAACAATGCTGAACGTCCAGTTATTTACGCTGGTTACGGTGGTGTGAAAGCTGGTGAAGTGATTACTGAATTGTCACGTAAAATCAAAGCACCAATCATCACAACTGGTAAAAACTTTGAAGCTTTCGAATGGAACTATGAAGGTTTGACAGGTTCTGCTTACCGTGTTGGTTGGAAGCCAGCCAACGAAGTGGTCTTTGAAGCAGACACAGTTCTTTTCCTTGGTTCAAACTTCCCATTTGCTGAAGTTTACGAAGCATTCAAGAACACTGAAAAATTCATCCAAGTCGATATCGACCCTTACAAACTTGGTAAACGTCACGCCCTTGACGCTTCAATCCTTGGTGACGCAGGTCAAGCAGCTAAAGCTATCCTTGACAAAGTAAACCCAGTTGAATCAACTCCATGGTGGCGTGCAAACGTTAAGAACAACCAAAACTGGCGTGATTACATGAACAAAATCGAAGGTAAAACTGAGGGTGAATTGCAATTGTATCAAGTTTACAATGCAATCAACAAACATGCTGATCAAGACGCTATCTATTCAATCGACGTAGGTGACACTACTCAAACATCTACTCGTCACCTTCACATGACACCTAAGAACATGTGGCGTACATCTCCACTCTTTGCGACAATGGGTATTGCCCTTCCTGGTGGTATCGCTGCTAAGAAAGACAATCCAGATCGCCAAGTATGGAACATCATGGGAGACGGTGCATTCAACATGTGCTACCCAGACGTTATCACAAACGTTCAATACGACCTTCCAGTTATCAACGTTGTCTTCTCAAATGGTAAATATGCCTTCATCAAGGACAAATACGAAGACACAAACAAACACTTGTTTGGTTGTGACTTCTCTAATGCTGACTATGCGAAAATCGCTGAAGCTCAAGGAGCTGTTGGATTTACAGTTGACCGTATCGAAGACATCGATGCAGTTGTTGCAGAAGCTGTTAAACTCAACAAAGAAGGTAAAACTGTTGTGATCGATGCTCGCATCACTCCACACCGTCCACTTCCAGTAGAAGTACTTGAGTTGGATCCAAAACAACATTCAGAAGAAGCAATCAAAGCCTTCAAGGAAAAATACGAAGCAGAAGAACTCGTACCATTCCGTCTCTTCTTGGAAGAAGAAGGGTTGCAATCACGCGCAATTAAATAATTCCTCTCGTCGAAATCAAAGATAAATTTATAGACTTCTTTATTAGCTTACTGCCGACGATTCCATCATTGAAACTATAAATTTCAATGATGTAATCTAGTGTGGAGCCTAGAAAAAGTCCCAAAGGATTTTTCGTAGTTTGATGAGCAAATATTTGCCATCAAACTTGGTGTCACCTTGTTTATTCTTTGATTTTCATAGAGCAGAACTTGAAAAGATCGGAGCAATCCGGTCTTTTTATGGAGGATAGTAAATGGATTTAAATCAATTAGATATTATTGTTTCAGATGTTCCCCAAGTCTGTGCTGACTTGGAGCATATCTTGGATAAAAAGGCAGATTATGCTGATGATGGTTTTGCTCAGTTTACGATTGGCAGTCACTGTCTGATGTTGTCCCAAAATCATTTGATTCCTTTGGAAGATTTTCAGTCAGGCATCATTCTTCACCTTGAGGTTGAGAATGTAGACCAGAATTACCAACGTTTAAAAGAGATCGGTGTCGAGATTTTAAACGGTATTTGTGAAACGGATTGGGGAACAGAGTCCTTATTAGTTAAAGGTCCAGCTGGTCTAGTGATTGATTTTTATCGTATGAAATAGGACGCTTAGTCATTTGACGTTAACCTTAACCATTCTTAAAACAGAAATTGAGAATATGAACTATTGAAAGATCGGAGCAATCCGGTCTTTTTATATAAAGAAATTGCATATAAATAGTTGACGGCGCTTTCTTAAAATCTTATAATAAAAATATAACAGCAGAAAATAAGATTGATATGGAAAGGAGAAATATTTTTTAAACAGCAGTTGTAAGTGGATTTTATTATTTCACTGGAACTTGGGATTGAAATATCTCCATGAATAGATAGTAGGAGGAAAGAGATGCAAAAAAAGGATATTTATCTAATCTGTGTGACCATGATTATCTGTTCAATTATTATAGGTTTGATTGTAGGAAATTTTATTTTGCACGGTCTTGAAGATATTGCTGACATCATTAACTACGGCTTGCTGATAATCAATCAAACTATCAATCAATCTATCTATTGATTGACAAGAGCTATTCATTTTTACATTTTATAGATCAAACAGATCGGAGCAATCCGGTCTTTTTCTTATCACAAGACTGTGATAGTTTACATTTTTATAACAAAAATCTTAAACTCTTGCTTGTTTTTGTATTAAATTATAAAATAGAAAGTATAAAAGAATAAAAGAGGTTTTGAAAATGTCTGAAAAACAAATGAAAGTGTTGGGCTGGGCAGCGACATTTATGTCTGTTATGATGTATGTGTCATATTTCCCACAAATCATGAATAATCTTGCCGGTCAAAAAGGCAACTTCATTCAACCCCTAGTCGCAGCTATCAACTGTAGTCTCTGGGTTTACTATGGTCTTTTCAAGAAGGAAAGAGATATTCCACTTGCAGCTGCTAATGCACCAGGTATCGTTTTTGGTTTAGTAACGGCTATCACAGCTTTGATTTAAAAAGAAGACTGCTTTCAGTCTTTTTCTTTTATGAAAATAGATGCTTCATTAAAGTAATTTTTGAATGAGAGTTGAGGGAACAAGTCCAGTTACAGCTAGCTTTACGAGAGTCTTTTATGTTCGTCTCTATCAAAGAAAAAAGTATATCGTTACTATTTTTATAAAATCTTCTCCCTACTTTATAAGATGTTAAAAAGAGTTCAAATGGAACTCTTTTTTTGCTATAATGAAGGAAGAAAAATCAGACAGGAGATCAAGATGTCAGAACCGTTATTTTTACAATCAGTTATGCAAGAAAAGATCTGGGGTGGAACCAAGCTACGTGATGAGTTTGGCTACGATATCCCAAGTGAAAAAATCGGAGAATACTGGGCTATCTCAGCCCATCCAAATGGTGTCTCTAAAGTTGCCAATGGTCGTTTCGAGGGAACAGACCTGGCTACTTTATATGCAGAGCACCGTGAATTGTTTGGCAACCGTCCAGAGCCTGTATTTCCACTTTTGACCAAAATTCTCGATGCCAATGACTGGCTCAGTGTTCAAGTTCATCCAGATAATGCTTATGGACTTGAGCATGAAGGCGAGCTTGGAAAAACAGAGTGCTGGTACATCATCGCTGCGGATGAAGGTTCAGAGATTATCTACGGGCATAATGCCAAGTCAAAAGAAGAACTCCGCCAGCAAATCGAAGATAAAAACTGGGATGCCTTGCTGACAAAAGTACCAGTTAAGGCTGGAGATTTCTTCTATGTGCCAAGTGGAACTATGCACGCTATCGGTGCAGGCATCTTGATTCTTGAAACCCAACAGTCTAGTGATACTACCTATCGCGTTTATGACTTTGACCGCAAGGATGATAATGGTAACTTGCGTGAACTTCACCTTGAAAAATCTATTGATGTATTAAACATTGGTGAGCCAGCAAATAGTCGTCCTGTAACTGTCAAAGCAGATGATTTGCGTTCCACTCTCCTTGTATCCAATGATTTCTTTGCAGTTTACAAGTGGGAAATTACTGGAAAAGTTGACTTCGAAAAGACAGCTGACTACAGCTTATTCAGTGTCTTGGCTGGTCAAGGTCAACTGACTGTTGACGGGAAAAATTATTCAATCCAAAAAGGCAGCCACTTTATCTTACCAAGTGATGTTGAAGCTTGGACTCTGGAAGGGCAAGGTTTGGAATTGATTGTTAGCCATCCATAAAAAAAGAAAGGGCCTGAGTTCACTACTCAAGTCCTTTTTGATTACATAAACTGGGCGATAAAGACCACGATGATGATGATAGGAATGATAAAACGAAGAAGGAAGAGCCAGACTTGGAAAAGTCCTTGTTTCCAGGCTGTTTCATCAAGATGCAGTTCCTCCATTGCAAGAGCCTTTTTAAAGATATAGCCTGTAAAAAGTGAAAGGCAGAGAGCTCCAAATGGCATGAGGAGATTGGAAACCAAGAAGTCCATAGCGTCAAAGAAGGTCTTCCCAAAGATGTGAACATCCGCCATGACACCGTAAGATAGGGCTGAAGGAATTCCAAAGACGAAGGTCAAGATTCCTAAAATGGCACTCCATTTGGCACGTTTGCTGTTGTCCTGATTGGTGATATTGCCCACATTGATTTCCAGCATAACAACGGAAGAAGTGACCGTCGCAAAGAGGAAGAGCAAGAGGAAGAGGATGTAGAAAATGGTTCCAAAAGGCATCTTGTCAAAGAGTTGAGGCAAGACGATAAAGAGCAAGCTCGGTCCCCCTTCAGACTGGATATTGAAGGCTGACATGGCTGGGAAAATGGCGAGACCTGCCATGATGGATACCGAGATATTCATGGCTACAATGGAAATCCCTGACTGGACTAGATTGGTTTTCTTATCCAAATAAGAAGCATAGGTCAGCATGGCTGTAACCCCTAGTGAGAGGGCAAAGAAAGATTGTCCCAGAGCATAGAGGAGACCAGCACTGGTTAGTTTTGAAAAGTCTGGTTTGAGGAAGTAGAGAACGCCTTCCATGGCATTTGGCAAACTGAGGGAACGACCGATGATGACGACAAAGATGATAAAGAGCAGAGGCATCATGACTTTCGAAGCTCTTTCAATCCCTTTTTGAACCCCACGTGATACAATAAAGATATTCAATAAGATAAAGGCAGCTTGAGCTCCTAAGGCAATGGCTGGATTGGAAATAATATCGGTAAAGAGCTGAGCATAGTCATTGGTAATGCCTAGGTGGAGAGCTTTACCGATAGCGATACCTAAATAAATGAAGACCCATCCTCCAATAACACTGTAGAAAGATAAGAGGATAAAGAGGGCAAAGGCACCAATCCAACCGATAAAGTTGTACTTGCTATTCTTGCCTAGTTTTCCAAAGGTTTTGATTGCTGAGACACCAGCGCTTCGGCCAAGGGCAAATTCAGCTAGTAAAAGAGGGAAACCGATTAGAATAGTGGAGATGAGAAAGACTAGTAAAAAGCCTCCTCCACCGTTAGCAGCAGTCATGTAGGGGAATTTCCAAACGGCTCCAAGTCCGATGGCTGAACCAGCAGATGCTAGGATAAAGCCCAGTTTAGAACCCCATTGCGATTTTTCAGACATAGTTAAACTCCTAAAATTAGTATTACAAAAGAAAAAGCTACTGCCCTTGGCAACTAGCCTCATCAGTACTCAAAATGAGCCTTTCTTTTGATTGATAGACTTGACTATCCTATCATGTTTTCTAAGGTCTGTCAAGAAAACCATTTTCATGTTATGATAAAGTAAAAAATTTCGCAAAAATGCTTGACTCTGACCTAGGGGGAGGGGTTATACTATCAATGTAATACTCTTCGAAAATCTCTTCAAACCACGTCAGCGTTCATCTGCAACCTCAAAACGGTGTTTTGAGCAACCTACGGCTAGCTTCCTAGTTTGCTCTTTGATTTTCATTGAGTATAAGGAGGAAATCATGTACCATATAAAAGAAGCTGCCCAGCTTTCGGGTGTCTCTGTCAAGACCCTGCACCACTACGATAAGATAGGACTTTTGGTTCCTTTAAAGTCGGAAAACGGCTATCGAACCTACAGTCAGGAGGATTTGGAACGCCTTCAGGTCATTCTTTACTATAAATATCTAGGTTTTTCTTTAGAAAAAATAGCAGAGCTATTAAAGGAAAAAAGGACAGATTTATTGCCTCATTTGACTAGGCAGTTGGACTATTTGACTCGAGAAAGGCAACATCTGGATAGCTTGATTTCCACCTTGCAAAAAACCATTCAAGAACAAAAAGGAGAAAGAGAAATGAGCATTCAAGAGAAATTTGCTGGATTTAACTACCAAGACCATCAAAAATACCACCAAGAGGCGGTAGAGAAATATGGACAAGAAGTCATGGATCAAGCGCTGGAGCGCCAGAAAGGTCACGAAGACGAGGCTACTACTGCCTTCAACCAAGTTTTTCAAGCCTTGGCACAAAATCTTCAAGCTGGTCTACCGATAACAGCGTCTGAAAACCAAGAAGAAGCAGGCAAACTCTTGCAAGCCATCCGTACTTATGGATTTGACTGCTCTATCGAGGTCTTTGGTTATATTGGAAAAGGCTATGTCTATAATCCAGAGTTTAAGGAAAACATTGACAAATTTGGCCCAGGAACAGCCCAGTACACATCAGATGTCATTGCTCACTATGTCCAAACTCAGACAAAATAAAATCGGAGGAGTGATCTTCCGATTTTTACTAAATTCAAGCACTACTTGCTTAATAATTTTTCTACTACATTTAGTTTTCGCATGGTCAAATCTACATTAAAAAGCTTTTCAAGATAGTTGGTATGGAGTTTCTTTTGTTTTGCAGTTCTAGGGAGATAGAGGTAAAGACAATGGTTACCGACACAAATTTCTTCTTCGCCGTAATCCATTTTTAATTTTTCTAAGGGGAGACTTTGAATAGCTTCTTGATAAAAAATCACGTGTATACGGTCATAAAGATAGTGTTCTCCAAAAGGGTTTTCTTGGACAATTTTTGTAAAATTACTTTTGTTCTTGATAACCATTTTTAAGTCGGCCCCAATTTTTTCTTTTATCAGAGTATGAACACGTTCTCGTATTTTTTCTAAATCTAAGTCACTTTCAAGAATGATATTCCCACTTTGAATATAGGTTCGAACTTGTTGAAAACCAGCTTCTGTCAAGATATCTACTAGATAAGACATTTTAGGGATAGCATTTTTTCCATTAGGAGTAACTCCCCTTAACAAGATAATATGTTCCAAAGGGCTTCCTTTCTTTTGGGGTAGATTGTTCCATTGAGTAATGTATATTTAGATTAGATTTGATCCCGCAACCCAGCCAGTACAGAGGGCAGAAGTGATGTTAAAGCCACCTGTGTGGGCGTTGATATCCATGACCTCGCCAGCAAAGTGGAGGCCAGGTACCAGCTTACTTTCCAGAGTTTTAGGGTTGATTTCCTTAAGACTGACGCCACCCTTGGTAACAAAGGACTTGGCGAGGGACATTTTACCAGTCACAGGGATTTTGAGGGACTTGATAGACTGGAGCAGTTTTTCACGTTCCTTTTCAGTCAGTTGTTTGACTTTGTCAGGATAGCCTTGTACAAAAAATTCTGCCAAGCGTTCTGGTAACAAGGTTTTTAAAGCATTTTTCAAGGATTTTTCCCGATTTTCTTCGAGAAATGCAGCCAAGTCCTTCTCAGAAAGTTGAGGCAAAACGTCCAGTGAGAGAACCTCCCCACCCTTGACAAAACTAGACAAACGTAGGGCAGCAGGGCCAGACAAACCAAAGTGGGTAAAGAGGAGGTCATGAGTGATGACATGTTTGCCATAGCTTAGGGTCACATCATCCAATGAAATTCCCTGCAAGGCCTTGTGTGGAAAATCTGTTAATAAAGGACTTTCAGCGGCTTCAAGTTCGGTAATGGTATGCTTAAAATGACGGGCAATCTCGTGACCAAAACCAGTAGAACCAGTCGAAGGATAAGATTTACCACCAGTTGTGACAATGAGTTTCTCACAAGTGAAGGTTTGGTCAGCTGATTTAAGGACAAACTGGTCATCTATCTTTTTAACCGAAACAATTTCTGTTTGAGTAGCAACTTGACCACCGAGCTCAGTGATTTTC
Source organism: Streptococcus sp. 1621 (assembly GCF_013276615.1). NCBI lineage: Bacteria > Bacillati > Bacillota > Bacilli > Lactobacillales > Streptococcaceae > Streptococcus > Streptococcus sp. 1621. The sequence goes on along the minus strand of NZ_VMLJ01000024.1, from coordinate 22,368 downwards.
TTTTCCAAGGCTTCGATAATGGTACGAGACTTGTCACTAGTAGGAAAGACGCGGCCGTGGTCTTCGACCTTAAGTTTAACCCCATTTTCTGTAAAAAAGTTAATGATGTCATGATTATCAAACTGGGAGAAGACACTGTATAAAAAGCGTCCATTTCCAGGAATTCCAGCTAGCAGGTCGTCCAAACTACCATTGTTGGTTACATTGCAACGTCCCCCACCAGTTCCAGCTAATTTCTTTCCAAGTTTCCGATTTTTTTCGATGAGGAAGGTTTTCTGTCCATAAAAGCTACTGGAAATCGTAGCCATCATGCCAGCAGGACCTCCACCGATGACAATAGTATCAAAATGTTTCATAGCTCTATTGTACCACAAAAAAACAAGAGATGATGGTCACCTCTTGTCAAGAATGCAATTAATCAATTTCATATCCCATCAGCAAACCACCATCTTCTGCATAAAAACTGCAGAGACCAGATGTTGGGAGAATTTTAATATCCGCTTGTGGGAAGGTTTCACGGATTCGGTCTGAAAGCTGTTGGCAACATTTCTCGTTATTGCGTTGGGCCATGACAATACGGCCACCAGCATATCCTGCTTTCACTAACTCTTCATAGGCTGCCTGAATCGATTTCTTTGCTCCTCTTGCTTTTTGTAGCAATTCGAGAGTTCCAGTTTCACTAGCTTCCCCGACCATACGGATATTTAGAAGGCCAACGACCGTACCGATAAGCTTGCTCAAACGGCCGTTTTTCACCAAGTTATCGACTTTGGCTAGGACAAAGAGCAACTTGGTTTTTTCTTGATAGGCAGTGATAGATTCAACCACTTCTTCAAAAGATAAGCCCTGGTCAATCAAGTCATTTAATTTTTCTACGAGCAAGTCAACTTCCCCGCCAGCAGACAAACTATCAATTACATGAATCTTAGTGTCAGGATGGTCTTCCAGATAAATATTCTTGGCCAGTTGAGCGCTATTGTGACTGCCAGAAAGAGTACCAGTGATGGTTACTAGGAAAATGTTTTTGGCTCCTTCAAATGCTCGCAAATAATCATCTGGGCTTGGACAAGCCGATTTTGAAGCTTCTGCGGTTGCATACATGGTTTCCATCATTTGGTCAATGTTAAGACTGGCATCATCAACAAAGACCTGATCAGCTACTTGAATGGTTAAGGGAACACTTACAAAGGTCGTGTCAATAGCTGGTGTTGCCAGCTGACGATAATCACAACCAGAGTCAGCAATAATCTTCCAAGTCATAGAAATTCTCCATCTTTGTCAGTTATACATTGACAAAGGTTCTGTCTTTTTTTACAATTATATCATGAAAACCCTTGAAACAAAAGCCTCATCCGTCTGTTGTGACAAGTAGAAAGAAAATGTTATGTCTGAACGTAGAATCTCTGAAAAGTCTCTTGAAAATCTCAGAAAATCAAACCAAGAATCGAATTTATTAACTAGAGAAGCCATCGAAACAGCCCTCTTGCAGCTCTTGGAAAAAAAGGATCTGACCAAGATTAGTATTTCTGAATTGGTCAAACGTGCAGGCGTTTCTCGTGCAGCCTTTTACCGTAATTATGATTCCAAAGAGGAGATTTTAGAAAGCGTCTTTAAACGAACTGTCCACAATATTATGGAACAGATGCATCATTATGATTTAAAGACGGACCTTTATCTGGTATGGGTTCACCTTTTCCGAGAGGCAAGAAAGGAAGCCAGAGTGATTCAACTGGCCTTGGATTACCATCTGGAAAAAATCTTTGTCCAAGCCATGCAGGAATTTCTAGAAAAATACCATGGAAAATCAAAAGGTGTCAGCTCTTATCTTCATTCCTTCTGGAGTTCGGCCATCGTCTCTGTCCTCCTAAAATGGATCAAGGATGGCATGAAGGTACCAGCTGAAAAGATTGCGGATTTAGGTTTACCATTTTTTAAAAAATAGAGAAAAAGGAGAAAAGAGATGACTGAAAAAAGACTGGCTTGGGATGAGTATTTTGCAGCCCAAGCCCTACTGATTGCTAATCGTTCCACTTGTAAACGTGCCAAAGTGGGCGCTATTCTGGTAAAAGATAATAAGGTTATTTCCACTGGTTACAATGGTTCGGTGTCAGGTACCGAGCATTGTATTGACCATGAATGTCTGGTCATTGAAGGCCACTGTGTTCGCACCCTTCACGCTGAGGTTAATGCTATTCTCCAAGGTGCAGAGCGTGGTGTTCCTAAAGGCTTTACAGCCTATGTAACCCATTTTCCTTGTCTGAACTGTACCAAACAATTATTGCAGGTCGGCTGCAAACGCGTGGTTTATATCAACCAGTACAGAATGGACGACTACGCCCAATACCTCTATCAAGAAAAAGGGACAGAATTGACTCATTTACCACTTGAGACAGTACAGACAGCTCTTAAAGAGGCTGATCTAATGTAAAAATTATCAAAAATAAATGGTTTAGAAAGATTTTTAAACCGTTTTTTGGTATAATAAGAAGAATAAATTGAAAGAAGGAATTCCAAAAATGGGAAAAATTGAAGTTATTAATCATCCACTGATTCAACACAAATTGTCAATCTTGCGTCGTACAGATACTTCTACAAAAGCTTTTCGTGAGCTAGTAGATGAGATTGCAATGTTGATGGGGTATGAAGTACTTCGTGATCTTCCACTAGAAGATGTGGAAATCGAAACACCAATTACAAAAACAGTTCAAAAACAATTGGCAGGTAAGAAATTGGCCATCGTTCCAATTTTGCGTGCAGGTATCGGGATGGTTGATGGTCTCTTGAGCTTGGTTCCAGCTGCTAAAGTTGGTCACATCGGTATGTACCGTGATGAAGAAACACTTCAACCAGTTGAGTACTTGGTAAAATTGCCTGAAGATATTGACCAACGTCAAATTTTTGTGGTAGACCCAATGTTGGCAACAGGTGGATCAGCAATCTTAGCTGTCGACTCACTTAAAAAACGTGGGGCATCAAATATCAAGTTTGTCTGCCTTGTATCTGCTCCAGAAGGTGTAAAAGCCCTTCAAGAAGCTCATCCAGATGTAGAAATCTTTACAGCAGCCTTGGATGAACGCTTGAACGAACACGGTTATATCGTTCCAGGTCTTGGAGATGCTGGAGACCGCTTGTTCGGTACGAAATAAAATTAAAAGAAGAATGACTTGGAAAAGGATTTCCAGTCACGAAAGGAGGTTGAATTTTTGTTTCTGTCTAATGAAAACAGAGCAAAAATTTGACCTTTTTTGACCAATATATTATAATAGTCTTATCTTTAGTCATTTGACCAACAAAAATAAAACTCAAAAGGAGAAATAAATGATTCCTGTAGTTATTGAACAAACAAGTCGTGGAGAACGTTCTTACGATATTTACTCACGTCTTCTCAAAGACCGCATCATTATGCTAACAGGTCCAGTTGAAGACAATATGGCTAACTCTGTTATTGCCCAATTGCTTTTCTTGGATGCCCAAGATAGTACAAAAGATATTTACCTTTATGTAAACACACCTGGTGGTTCTGTTTCAGCTGGTTTGGCAATCGTTGATACCATGAACTTTATTAAGGCAGATGTCCAAACTATCGTTATGGGTATGGCAGCATCTATGGGAACAGTCATCGCATCAAGTGGAGCAAAAGGCAAACGTTTCATGCTTCCAAATGCAGAGTATATGATCCACCAACCAATGGGCGGTACAGGTGGAGGTACCCAACAAACCGATATGGCGATCGCTGCAGAACACTTGCTTAAAACTCGTAATACCTTGGAAAAAATCTTGGCTGAAAATTCAGGTCAGTCAATCGAAAAAATCCATGCAGATGCAGAACGCGATAACTGGATGAGTGCTCAAGAAACACTTGAATATGGCTTTATTGATGAAATCATGGCCAACAATTCATTGAACTAATGTTGATAGAAGGCAAACTCGACTGGGTTTGCTTTTTTTGGTATAATAGGGAGAGATTTCTTAGAAAGAGGATTTATCATGTTTGAAAAAGTCAATCGATCTGGCTTGATTATCTATCTTTACTATAATCGTGATGCAAAAAAACTGCAGGATTATGGAGATATTACCTATCATTCCAAGAAACATCGTTACTTACAACTCTATGTTCCAACTCAAGAAGTGGAGCAATTGGTCGGGCGCTTGAGCAAGGAAAAATTTATCAAAAAAGTCAGAGTTTGTCATATCCAAGAGCTGGAAACACCCTTTGTTGGCAACCTTTACCGAGAAGAAAACGTTATCAGATAAAAATTTAAAGAAAAGCGTTGACAATTTTCTGATAATTCGGTATATTCTTAACAGACTATTTAAGAAATAAGGAGACAAAAAAAGATGAAGAAAAAATTTGCCCTATCGTTTGTGGCGTTTGCAAGTGTAGCACTTCTTGCAGCCTGTGGAGAAGTGAAGTCTGGAGCAGTCAACACTGCTGGTAACTCAGTAGAAGAAAAGACAATTAAAATCGGGTTTAACTTTGAGGAAACTGGTGCCGTAGCAGCCTACGGAACATCTGAACAAAAAGGTGCCCAATTGGCTGTTGATGAAATCAATGCTGCAGGTGGTATCGATGGAAAACAAATCGAAGTAGTTGATAAAGATAATAAGTCTGAAACAGCTGAGGCGGCTTCAGTAACAACTAACCTTGTAACCCAATCTAAAGTATCAGCAATCGTAGGACCTGCGACATCTGGTGCAACTGCAGCTGCGGTAGCGAACGCTACAAAAGCAGGTGTTCCATTGATCTCACCAAGTGCGACTCAAGATGGATTGACTAAAGGTCAAGATTACCTCTTTATCGGAACTTTCCAAGATAGCTTCCAAGGAAAAATTATCTCAAACTATGTTTCTGAAAAATTAAATGCTAAGAAAGTTGTTCTTTACACTGACAATGCCAGTGACTATGCTAAAGGGATTGCTAAAGCCTTCCGTGAAGCTTACAAAGGTGAAATCGTTGCAGATGAAACTTTCGTAGCAGGTGACACAGACTTCCAAGCAGCCCTTACAAAAATGAAAGGGAAAGATTTTGATGCTATCATCGTTCCTGGTTACTACACTGAAGCTGGTAAAATTGTAAACCAAGCGCGTGGTATGGGAATTGACAAACCAATCGTTGGTGGTGATGGATTCAACGGTGAAGAGTTTGTACAACAAGCAACTGCTGAAAAAGCATCAAACATCTACTTTATCTCAGGCTTCTCAACTACTGTAGAAGTTTCAGCTAAAGCAAAAGCCTTCCTTGATGCATACCGTGCTAAGTACAATGAAGAGCCTTCAACATTTGCAGCCTTGGCTTATGACTCAGTTCACCTTGTAGCAAATGCAGCAAAAGGTGCTAAAAACTCTGGTGAAATCAAGGATAACCTTGCTAAAACAAAAGATTTTGAAGGTGTAACTGGTCAAACAAGCTTCGATGCAGACCACAACACAGTCAAAACTGCTTACATGATGACCATGAACAATGGTAAGGTTGAAGCAGCAGAAGTTGTAAAACCATAATAGAAAAATGTTGAAATAGGGAATGAGCCTCGGACTCACTCCCTGTTTCGATGTTTAATACTCTTCGAAAATCTCTT
>NZ_VMLJ01000024.1:0-16786 GCF_013276615.1 Streptococcus sp. 1621 | reverse complement strand
GTGCTTTGAGCAACCTGCGACGAGTTTCCTAGTTTGCTCTTTGATTTTCATTGAGTATAAGAACCTATAAAAAAGTGAGGGAAAACCCTCGGAATTATAAATAGAAAGAGTGAATCTTATGCTCCAACAACTAGTAAATGGTTTGATTCTAGGTAGTGTATACGCGCTGTTAGCTCTAGGATATACCATGGTTTACGGAATTATCAAGCTCATCAACTTCGCCCACGGTGATATTTATATGATGGGAGCCTTTATCGGTTATTTCTTGATCAATTCTTTCCAAATGAATTTCTTTGTAGCGCTTATTGTAGCGATGCTAGCGACAGCCATTCTTGGTGTCGTGATTGAGTTCCTTGCTTACCGACCTTTGCGTCACTCTACTCGTATTGCTGTTTTGATTACAGCTATTGGGGTTTCTTTCCTATTGGAGTATGGGATGGTCTATCTGGTTGGTGCCAATACTCGTGCCTTCCCTCAAGCGATTCAAACAGTTCGCTATGATTTGGGTCCAATTAGCCTAACAAACGTGCAGTTAATGATTTTGGCCATTTCCTTGATTTTGATGATTTTGTTACAAGTCATTGTTCAAAAGACAAAGATGGGGAAAGCCATGCGTGCAGTATCTGTAGATAGCGATGCGGCGCAATTGATGGGAATCAATGTAAACCGTACTATCAGCTTTACCTTTGCTTTGGGTTCTGCTCTTGCGGGGGCGGCTGGTGTTCTGATTGCCCTTTATTATAACTCTCTTGAGCCTTTGATGGGGGTTACTCCAGGTCTTAAATCTTTCGTTGCCGCAGTACTTGGTGGTATCGGAATTATTCCTGGTGCGGCTCTTGGTGGTTTTGTGATTGGTCTATTGGAAACCTTTGCGACAGCCTTTGGGATGTCAGACTTCCGTGATGCCATTGTTTATGGGATCTTGTTGTTGATCTTGATTGTCCGCCCAGCTGGTATCCTTGGTAAAAATGTGAAAGAGAAGGTGTAAACGATGAAGGAAAATTTAAAAGTTAATATTCTATGGTTACTCCTTTTGTTAGCTGGCTATGGCTTGATTAGTGTACTGGTTTCGGTCGGAGTACTCAATCTATTCTATGTACAGATTTTACAACAAATCGGAATTAATATTATTCTGGCTGTTGGTCTCAACTTAATCGTTGGTTTTTCAGGACAATTTTCACTTGGTCATGCTGGTTTCATGGCGATTGGTGCCTATGCAGCAGCTATTATTGGTTCTAAATCACCAACCTACGGTGCCTTCTTTGGAGCCATGCTGGTAGGAGCTTTGCTTTCAGGAGCAGTTGCCTTGCTTGTCGGAATTCCAACCTTGCGCTTGAAGGGGGACTATCTTGCGGTAGCAACTCTTGGTGTTTCTGAAATTATCCGTATCTTTATCATCAATGGTGGAAGCCTTACAAATGGTGCGGCAGGTATCTTGGGAATTCCAAACTTTACAACTTGGCAAATGGTATACTTCTTTGTCGTGATTACAACCATTGCAACCTTGAATTTCTTGCGTAGTCCAATTGGTCGTTCAACCCTCTCTGTTCGTGAGGATGAAATCGCTGCTGAGTCAGTTGGGGTTAATACGACTAAAATTAAAATCATCGCTTTTGTCTTTGGTGCCATTACTGCAAGTATTGCAGGGTCACTTCAGGCAGGATTTATCGGGTCTGTTGTACCGAAAGATTACACTTTCATCAACTCAATCAACGTTTTGATTATTGTTGTATTTGGTGGACTTGGTTCCATTACAGGTGCCATTGTTTCAGCTATTGTTCTGGGGATTTTGAATATGCTTCTCCAAGATGTTGCTAGCGTGCGTATGATTATCTACGCTTTGGCCTTGGTATTGGTAATGATTTTCAGACCAGGTGGACTCCTTGGAACATGGGAATTGAGCCTATCACGTTTCTTTAAAAAATCTAAGAAGGAGGAACAAAACTAATGGCATTACTTGAAGTAAAACAGTTAACCAAACATTTTGGCGGTCTAACAGCTGTTGGAGATGTGACTCTTGAATTGAACGAAGGGGAACTGGTTGGACTAATCGGTCCAAACGGAGCTGGGAAAACCACTCTTTTCAACCTCTTGACCGGTGTTTATGAACCAAGCGAGGGAACAGTAACCCTAGATGGTCACCTTTTGAATGGAAAGGCACCTTATAAGATTGCCTCTTTGGGACTTGGACGTACTTTCCAAAATATTCGTCTCTTTAAAGATTTAACCGTTTTGGACAATGTTTTAATTGCTTTTGGCAACCATCATAAACAACATGTTTTTGCTAGTTTCTTACGCTTACCAGCTTTTTACAAGAGTGAAAAAGAATTAAAGGCTAAAGCTTTGGAATTGCTGAAAATCTTTGATTTGGATGGTGATGCAGAAACTCTTGCTAAAAATCTTGCCTACGGACAACAACGTCGTTTGGAAATTGTTCGTGCCCTCGCTACGGAACCTAAAATTCTCTTCTTAGATGAACCAGCAGCGGGTATGAACCCACAGGAAACAGCTGAATTGACTGAGTTAATTCGTCGTATCAAAGATGAATTTAAGATTACGATCATGCTGATTGAACACGATATGAATCTGGTCATGGAAGTAACAGAACGTATCTACGTACTTGAATATGGTCGTTTAATTGCTCAAGGAACTCCAGATGAAATTAAGACTAATAAACGCGTTATCGAAGCTTATCTAGGAGGTGAAGCCTAATGTCTATGTTAAAAGTTGATAATCTTTCTGTGCATTACGGTATGATCCAAGCAGTCCGTGATGTAAGCTTTGAAGTTAATGAAGGAGAAGTTGTTTCCCTTATCGGTGCCAATGGTGCTGGTAAGACAACTATTCTCCGTACCTTGTCTGGTTTAGTTAGACCAAGCTCAGGAAAGATTGAATTTTTAGGTCAAGAAATCCAAAAGATGCCAGCGCAGAAAATCGTAGCAGGTGGGCTTTCACAAGTTCCAGAAGGACGCCACGTCTTTCCTGGCTTGACTGTTATGGAAAATCTTGAAATGGGAGCTTTCTTAAAGAAAAATCGTGAAGAAAATCAAGCTAACTTGAAGAAAGTTTTCTCACGCTTCCCACGTCTTGAAGAGCGGAAGAACCAGGACGCAGCCACTCTTTCAGGAGGGGAACAACAAATGCTTGCCATGGGACGCGCTCTTATGTCAACACCAAAACTTCTTCTCTTAGATGAACCATCAATGGGACTTGCTCCAATATTTATTCAAGAGATTTTTGATATCATTCAAGATATTCAGAAGCAAGGGACAACTGTCCTCTTGATTGAACAAAATGCCAATAAAGCACTCGCAATCTCTGACCGAGGATATGTATTGGAAACAGGGAAAATCGTCCTATCCGGAACAGGAAAAGAACTCGCCTCATCAGAAGAAGTCAGAAAAGCATATCTGGGTGGTTAAAAAGGTCCGGGGGACCTTTTTAATCGGTGGATAGAGATTGCGAAGCAATCATCGCATAGTCTGGGAGACTAGTTTAGGTTGCAGATGGAGATTACGAAGTAATCATCATTATAGTCCAGGGGACCTTTTTAGTCGGCGGATGAAGATTGCGAAGCAATCATCAAATCCAGTGGATTGTTTTAGTCAGAAGATGAATATTGCGAAGTAATCATCATCTACATCAAAAGGTTAATTTCTAATAATTGAAAAAATCGAATGAAATGTACCTATCCTTCATTCACGGAGCTCGATTTTAGAGCTCTTTTTGCTAGCTTATTCATACTTTTCTGAATTTTGAAAAAGAAATGTAAGCGTTTGATAGATTTACAAAAAGATTGTATAATAGGGATAAGAATAGAAAAGGAGAAGTCTCATGGCAGTTAAAGATTTTATGACCCGCAAGGTAGTGTATATTAGTCCAGATACAACAGTATCTCATGCAGCAGATTTGATGAGAGAGCAAGGGTTGCACCGCTTGCCTGTTATCGAAAATGATCAATTAGTTGGTTTGGTGACTGAGGGAACCATTGCACAAGCAAGTCCATCAAAAGCAACAAGTCTTTCTATCTATGAGATGAATTATCTTCTGAATAAGACAAAAGTAAAAGATGTCATGATTCGCGATGTTGTCACTGTCTCAGGCTATGCCAGTCTTGAGGATGCAACTTATCTGATGTTGAAAAACAAGATTGGTATTCTTCCTGTCGTAGATAATCATCAAGTATACGGAGTTATTACGGACCGTGACGTTTTCCAAGCCTTTCTTGAAATTGCTGGTTATGGAGAAGAAGGAATTCGTGTGCGCTTTGTTACGGAAGATGAAGTTGGTGTCCTCGGAAAGATTGTTTCTCTAATCGTTGAAGAAAATTTGAATATCTCCCATACAGTCAATATTCCGCGTAAGGATGGTAAGGTCATTATCGAAGTGCAAATCGATGGATCAATTGATTTACCAGCCTTGAAAGAAAAATTTGAAGCAAATGGTATTCAAGTGGAAGAAATCACTCGTACTTCAGCAAAAGTCTTGTAAGAAGGGAAGCCCAAAGGCTTCTTTTTTCATAAAAAAGGGATTATAGCAAAAGATGGAAAGAAATGATAAAATATGCTATAATGAAATGATGTAAAAAAGGAGTATTTATGGACATTTCAGTAATTCGTCAGAAAATTGACGCAAATCGTGAAAAATTAGCTTCTTTCAGGGGGTCTCTTTGACCTCGAAGGTCTAGAAGAAGAGATTGCCATCTTGGAAAACAAGATGACAGAACCTGATTTTTGGAACGATAATATCGCGGCCCAAAAAACGTCGCAAGAATTAAATGAATTAAAAAACACCTATAATACCTTCCATAAGATGGAAGAGTTGCAGGATGAAGCTGAAATTTTATTGGACTTTTTAGCAGAAGACGAGTCGGTTCAAGAAGAACTGGTAGAGCAGTTAGCCGAACTTGATAAGATGATGACCAGATATGAGATGACTCTACTCTTGTCAGAACCTTATGACCACAACAATGCCATCTTGGAAATCCATCCAGGATCCGGTGGTACTGAGGCTCAGGACTGGGGTGATATGTTGCTTCGTATGTACACTCGCTATGGCAATGCTAAAGGCTTTAAAGTAGAAGTATTGGATTATCAAGCAGGTGATGAGGCGGGTATTAAGTCGGTAACCTTATCATTTGAAGGTCCTAATGCCTATGGTCTTCTCAAGTCAGAAATGGGTGTGCACCGTTTGGTGCGAATTTCACCATTCGACTCTGCCAAACGTCGCCATACCTCTTTCACATCTGTAGAAGTGATGCCAGAGTTGGATGATACCATTGAAGTGGAAATCCGGGAAGATGACATCAAGATGGATACCTTCCGTTCAGGTGGTGCCGGTGGACAAAACGTCAACAAGGTTTCAACAGGTGTACGTTTAACCCACATTCCAACTGGAATTGTTGTCCAATCAACGGTCGATCGTACCCAGTATGGAAATAGAGATCGGGCTATGAAGATGTTGCAGGCTAAGCTCTATCAAATGGAGCAAGAGAAGAAGGCTGCGGAGGTAGATTCCCTCAAGGGTGAGAAAAAAGAAATCACATGGGGAAGCCAAATCCGTTCTTATGTCTTCACGCCTTATACTATGGTAAAAGATCATCGAACTAGCTTTGAAGTTGCTCAGGTAGATAAGGTTATGGACGGAGACCTAGATGGTTTTATCGATGCCTACCTCAAGTGGCGAATCAGCTAAGAAAGAAAGGAACTCACATGTCAATCATTGAAATGAGAGATGTCGTCAAAAAATACGACAACGGAACGACTGCCCTACGCGGTGTTTCGGTCAGCGTTCAACCAGGGGAATTTGCTTACATCGTAGGACCTTCAGGAGCAGGGAAGTCAACCTTTATTCGTTCTCTGTATCGTGAAGTAAAAATCGATAAAGGAAGCCTATCAGTTGCTGGTTTTAATCTGGTTAAGATCAAAAAGAAAGACGTCCCGCTTCTACGTCGTAGTGTTGGGGTTGTCTTCCAGGATTATAAACTCTTGCCAAAGAAAACGGTCTATGAAAATATTGCTTACGCTATGGAAGTAATCGGGGAAAATCGCCGTAATATCAAAAAACGAGTAATGGAAGTTTTGGACTTGGTTGGCTTGAAGCACAAGGTTCGTTCTTTCCCAAATGAGCTCTCAGGTGGGGAGCAACAGCGGATTGCGATTGCGCGCGCTATTGTAAACAATCCAAAAGTATTGATAGCCGATGAACCAACAGGAAACCTAGATCCGGATAATTCATGGGAAATTATGAATCTTTTGGAACGGATTAACCTACAAGGGACAACTATTTTGATGGCGACTCATAATAGCCAGATTGTAAATACCTTGCGCCACCGTGTCATTGCCATTGAAAATGGCCGTGTCGTTCGTGACGAATCAAAAGGAGAGTATGGATACGATGATTAGTAGATTTTTTCGCCATTTATTTGAAGCCTTAAAAAGTTTGAAACGAAATGGTTGGATGACAGTAGCTGCTGTCAGTTCAGTCATGATTACTTTGACCTTGGTGGCAATATTTGCTTCTGTTATTTTCAATACAGCGAAACTAGCTACAGATATTGAAAATAATGTCCGTGTAGTAGTTTATATCCGAAAGGATGTGGAAGATAACAGTCAGACAATTGAAAAAGAAGGTCAAACTGTTACAAATAATGACTACCACAAGGTATATGATTCTTTGAAGAACATGTCTACGGTTAAGAGTGTTACCTTTTCAAGTAAAGAAGAACAATATGAAAAATTAACCGAGACAATGGGAGATAACTGGAAAATCTTTGAAGGAGATGCCAATCCTCTCTATGATGCCTATATTGTAGAGGCAAATACTCCAAATGATGTAAAAACTATAGCCGAAGATGCTAAAAAAATTGAAGGTGTCTCTGAGGTTCAAGATGGCGGTGCCAATACAGAAAGACTTTTCAAGTTAGCTTCATTTATCCGTGTTTGGGGACTAGGGATTGCTGCTTTGTTAATTTTTGTCGCAGTTTTCTTGATTTCAAATACCATTCGTATTACCATTATTTCCCGCAGTCGCGAAATTCAAATCATGCGTTTGGTTGGTGCTAAGAACAGTTATATTCGTGGACCGTTCTTGTTAGAGGGAGCCTTTATCGGTTTATTGGGAGCTATCGCACCATCTGTTTTGGTCTTTATTGTTTATCAAATGGTTTACCAATCTGTCAACAAATCGTTGGTAGGACAAAATCTATCTATGATTAGTCCAGATTTATTTAGTCCTTTGATGATTGCCCTACTATTTGTAATTGGAATTTTCATTGGTTCACTGGGATCAGGAATTTCAATGCGCCGATTCTTGAAGATTTAGGTAAAATAATTATTTTGATGAGGAGGTTGTAAAATCTCCTTTTTTGCTACAAGAGTTTTTGAAAAGGGACTTCTAATATTCAATGAAAATCAAAGAGAAAACTAGGTAGATCGCCACAGGATGCTCAAAATACTGTTTTGAGGTTGTAGAAAGTCAGTCACATATATACGGTAAGACGATGCTGACGTGGTTTGAAGAGATTTTCGAAGAGTATAAAGAAGTCCCCCAGAGAAGACTTCTTGATGGCTAATTTGAACTTGAAATTTGGCACTAGAAAATTTTTTGAAAAAGTGTAATTTTTTTTGTAAAAGCCTTTACAAAAAAAATTAAAGTGGTATAATTAAATCATAAAAGGTGCAAACGTTTTCGTAAAACGTTTGCCTAAATAAAAATAAAGGAGATTTGAATGATGAAAGATACATTCAAAAATGTCTTGTCTTTCGAATTTTGGCAAAAATTCGGTAAGGCTTTGATGGTGGTTATCGCGGTTATGCCGGCTGCTGGTTTGATGATTTCAATCGGTAAGTCTATCGTGATGATTAACCCAACATTTGCACCACTCGTTATTACTGGTGGTGTCCTAGAGCAAATCGGTTGGGGGGTTATCGTTAACCTTCATATCTTGTTCGCCCTCGCTATTGGAGGAAGCTGGGCTAAGGAACGTGCTGGTGGTGCGTTTGCGGCAGGTCTTGCCTTTATCCTAATCAACCGTATCACTGGTACAATCTTTGGCGTATCAGGAGACATGTTGAAGAATCCAGAAGCTATGGTAACAACTCTCTTTGGTGGTTCAATCAAAGTTGCTGATTACTTTATCAGTGTTCTTGAAGCTCCAGCCTTGAACATGGGTGTCTTCGTAGGGATTATTTCTGGTTTTATTGGAGCAACTGCTTACAATAAATACTATAACTTCCGTAAGCTTCCTGATGCACTTTCATTCTTTAACGGAAAACGTTTTGTACCGTTTGTAGTTATTCTTCGTTCAATAATTGCTGCAATTGTACTTGCTGCTTTCTGGCCACTTGTTCAAACAGGTATCAATAGCTTTGGTATCTGGATTGCCAACTCACAAGAAACTGCTCCAATCCTTGCACCATTCTTGTATGGTACATTGGAACGTTTGCTCTTGCCATTTGGTCTTCACCACATGTTGACTATCCCAATGAACTACACAGCTCTTGGTGGTACTTATGATGTCTTAACTGGTGCAGCTAAAGGTAGTCAAGTATTTGGTCAAGATCCACTTTGGCTTGCATGGGTAACAGACCTTGTAAACCTTAAAGGTACTGATGCTAGTCAATACCAACACTTGTTAGATACAGTACATCCAGCTCGTTTCAAAGTTGGACAAATGATCGGTTCATTCGGTATCTTGATGGGTGTAGTTGTGGCTATCTACCGTAATGTTGATGCTGACAAGAAACATAAATACAAAGGTATGATGATTGCGACAGCTCTTGCAACATTCTTGACAGGGGTTACTGAACCAATCGAATACATGTTCATGTTTGTAGCAACACCTATGTATCTTGTTTACTCACTTGTTCAAGGTGCTGCCTTCGCTATGGCTGACGTAGTAAACCTACGTGTCCACTCATTCGGTTCAATCGAGTTCTTGACTCGTACACCACTAGCAATTAATGCTGGTATTGGTATGGATATCGTTAACTTTATCTGGGTAACTGTTCTCTTTGCTGTAATCATGTACTTTATCGCAAACTTCATGATTCAAAAATTCAACTACGCAACTCCAGGGCGTAACGGAAACTACGAAACTGCTGAAGGTTCAGAAGAATCTAGCAGCGAAGTGAAAGTTGCAGCAGGCTCTCAAGCTGTAAACATTATCAACCTTCTTGGTGGACGTGCAAACATCGTTGATGTTGACGCATGTATGACTCGTCTTCGTGTAACTGTTAAAGATGCAGATAAAGTAGGAAATGCAGAGCAATGGAAAGCAGAAGGAGCTATGGGTCTTGTCATGAAAGGACAAGGGGTTCAAGCTATCTACGGACCAAAAGCTGACGTATTGAAATCTGATATCCAAGATATCCTTGATTCAGGTGAAATCATTCCTGAAACTCTTCCAAGCCAAATGACTGAAGCACAACAAAACACTGTTCACTTCAAAGGTCTTACTGAGGAAGTTTACTCAGTAGCAGACGGCCAAGTTGTTGCTTTGGAACAAGTAAAAGATCCAGTATTTGCTCAAAAAATGATGGGTGATGGATTTGCAGTAGAACCTGCAAATGGAAACATTGTATCTCCAGTTTCAGGTACTGTATCAAGCATCTTCCCAACAAAACATGCTCTTGGTATTGTGACTGAATCAGGTCTTGAAGTATTGGTTCACATTGGTTTGGACACAGTAAGTCTTGAAGGTAAACCATTTACAGTTCATGTTGCTGAAGGACAAAAAGTTGCAGCAGGAGATCTCCTTGTCACAGCTGACTTGGATGCTATCCGTGCAGCAGGACGTGAAACTTCAACAGTAGTTGTCTTCACAAATGGTGATGCAATTAAATCAGTTAAATTAGAAAAAACAGGTTCTCTTGCAGCTAAAACAGCAGTTGCTAAAGTAGAATTGTAATATACTTGAGGTTGGAAGCTGTATTCCAACCTCTTATTTTGGGAGAAAAGCATGAAATTTTTAACACTCAATACTCACAGTTGGATGGAGAAAGAAGCAGAGGAAAAATTCCAGCTCTTGCTTGAAGATATTCTTGATAAAGACTATGATTTGATTTGTTTCCAAGAAATCAATCAGGAGATCACATCTCCAGAGGTGGAGGTTAATGACCTTTATCAAGCTTTGCCAGCAGCTGAGCCTATTCACCAAGATCACTATGTTAGACTCTTGGTTGAAAAGTTGTCTGAGCAAGGGAAAAATTACTACTGGACTTGGGCCTATAACCATATCGGTTATGATCGCTACCATGAAGGTGTGGCTATCTTGTCTAAAACACCTATTGAAGCCAGAGAAATTTTGGTTTCAGATGTGGATGATCCAACAGACTATCATACTCGCCGTGTTGCCTTGGCTGAAACTGTAGTTGATGGTAAGGAGCTTGCAGTTGCAAGTGTCCACCTTTCTTGGTGGGATAAAGGTTTCCAAGAAGAATGGGCACGATTTGAGACTGTCTTGAAAGAATTGAACAAGCCGCTTTTGCTAGCTGGAGATTTCAACAACCCAGTTGGTCAGGAAGGTTACCAAGCTATTTTAGCTAGTCCATTAGGCTTACAAGACGCATTTGAAGTTGCTCAAGAGAAAAGCGGTAGCTATACCGTTCCACCAGAAATAGATGGATGGAAAGGGAACACTGAACCCCTTCGAATCGATTATGTCTTTACTACCAAAGAGTTAGCGGTGGAAAATTTACATGTCGTATTTGATGGTAATAATAGTCCACAAGTGAGTGATCACTATGGCTTGAATGCTATTTTAAACTGGAAATAATAACTGATACTCTTCGAAAATCAAATTCAAACCACGTCAACGTCGCCTTGCCGTACTCAAGTACAGCCTGCGGCTAGTTTCCTAGTTTGCTCTTTGATTTTCATTGAGTATGAAAAGAGGTTGGAATCATGAAATTCCAGCCTTTTTCTGACTAGAGATGCTACTGGAAATAGCCTAATACTCTTCGAAAATCAAATTCAAACCACGTCAGCTTCACCTTGCCGTACTCAAGTACAGCCTGCGGCTAGCTTCCTAGTTTGCTCTTTGATGTTCATTGAGTATAAATAAGTGAGGCTACTGAAATGGAATAAAATGTGGTATAATTGATAGGATAGATAGAATCGAGGATAGTATGTCATTTACGAAATTTCAATTTAAACACTATATTAGAGAAGCCTTGGAGGAGTTAAAATTTACAACTCCAACAGAGGTACAAGATAAGTTAATTCCCATTGTCTTGGCAGGTAGAGATTTGGTTGGAGAATCAAAAACAGGTTCGGGTAAGACTCACACTTTCTTGTTACCGATTTTTCAGCAATTAGATGAAGCTAGCGATAGTGTACAAGCAGTGATTACGGCACCGAGTCGTGAGTTGGCTACTCAAATTTACCAAGCAGCGCGTCAGATTTCATCTCACTCAGATGTCGAAGTTCATGTGGTTAATTATGTGGGTGGTACAGATAAGGCCCGCCAGATTGACAAATTGGCAAGTAACCAGCCTCATATTGTTATCGGAACACCAGGCCGTATTTACGACTTGGTTAAATCCGGTGATTTGGCTATTCACAAGGCCAAGACCTTTGTGGTCGATGAGGCAGACATGACCTTGGATATGGGATTCTTAGAAACTGTTGATAAGATTGCTGGCAGCCTTCCAAAAGACCTGCAATTCATGGTCTTCTCAGCGACTATTCCACAAAAACTGCAACCATTCTTGAAAAAATACTTGTCAAATCCTGTCATGGAGAAAATCAAGACCAAAACGGTCATTTCTGATACCATTGATAATTGGTTGATTTCTACTAAGGGACGTGACAAGAATGCTCAAATTTACCAGTTAACTCAGTTGATGCAACCGTATTTGGCAATGATTTTTGTTAACACTAAGACACGTGCTGATGAATTGCATTCATATTTGACTGCTCAAGGCTTGAAGGTTGCGAAAATCCATGGGGATATTGCCCCTCGTGAGCGTAAACGTATCATGAACCAGGTTAAAAATTTGGATTTTGAGTACATTGTCGCAACAGATTTGGCGGCGCGTGGAATTGATATTGAAGGTGTCAGCCATGTTATCAATGATGCCATTCCGCAAGATTTGTCCTTCTTTGTCCACCGTGTTGGTCGTACCGGACGCAATGGCCTACCAGGTACAGCTATTACCCTTTACCAGCCAAGTGATGACTCGGATATCCGTGAGTTGGAGAAATTGGGAATCAAGTTTACTCCTAAGATGGTCAAAGACGGAGAATTTCAAGATACTTATGACCGTGACCGTCGTGCCAACCGTGAGAAAAAACAAGATAAACTTGATATTGAAATGATTGGTTTGGTTAAAAAGAAAAAGAAAAAAGTCAAACCAGGTTATAAGAAGAAGATTCAATGGGCGGTTGATGAAAAACGTCGGAAAAACAAGCGCGCTGAAAATCGCGCTCGCGGTCGTGCAGAGCGTAAAGCAAAACGTCAAACATTTTAATAGCAATTGTTGGAGTACTGAGCTCCAACTTTTTGCTTTATGAGAACGAACTATCTATACAGAAACACTACATTATAGACTGCAAATTGCGTTTAAAAATGGTATAATGGTAAAGTTATATAGTCCCGATAAGATGGTAGAAATTTCTATTTTTTCTTTCGAGTCGCAACTCGCAAAGAATGACGGCTCCAAAGTCGTTCGTCATTCTACGGTTGTCGCTATAGGGTGGTCACCCTATGCGCCTTACTAGCTTCAGAAATAAAAAAGTGTCGTTTTTATTTCTTTCGAGTCGCAACTCGTGGATGATAGGGATTTCTATCAGTACTTTGTAACTCTATAACACTATTTTTAAGGGGGGACATTTTTATGTCAGAACGTAAATTATTCACGTCTGAGTCTGTATCTGAGGGGCATCCAGATAAGATTGCAGACCAAATTTCAGATGCGATTTTGGATGCTATTTTAGCAGAGGATCCAGAAGCGCACGTTGCTGCTGAGACAGCTGTATATACTGGTTCCGTCCACGTTTTTGGTGAAATTTCTACAAATGCCTATGTGGATATTAACCGTGTGGTTCGTGATACCATTGCAGAGATTGGCTACACCAATACAGAATATGGTTTTTCTGCTGAGACAGTGGGAGTCCATCCGTCACTTGTTGAGCAATCACCTGATATTGCTCAAGGTGTTAACGAAGCCTTGGAGGTTCGTGGAAATGCAGACCAAGATCCACTTGATTTGATTGGTGCTGGAGACCAAGGGCTTATGTTTGGATTTGCAGTGGATGAAACAGAAGAGCTCATGCCATTGCCAATTTCACTCAGTCATAAGTTGGTTCGTCGTCTGGCAGAACTTCGTAAGTATGGGGAAATTAGCTATCTTCGCCCAGATGCTAAATCACAAGTTACAGTTGAGTATGATGAAAATGACCGTCCAGTACGTGTGGACACAGTTGTTATTTCAACTCAGCACGATCCAGAAGTCAGCAACGAACAAATTCACAATGATGTCATTAACAAGGTTATCAAAGAGGTTATTCCAGCCTCTTACTTGGATGAGCAAACCAAATTCTTCATCAACCCAACTGGTCGCTTTGTAATCGGTGGACCTCAAGGAGACTCAGGCTTGACTGGTCGTAAGATTATCGTGGATACCTATGGTGGCTACTCTCGTCACGGTGGTGGTGCCTTCTCTGGTAAAGATGCGACTAAGGTGGACCGTTCAGCTTCTTATGCGGCTCGTTATATTGCCAAGAATATCGTTGCAGCAGGTCTTGCTAAGAAGGCAGAAGTGCAATTGGCCTATGCTATCGGTGTTGCCCAGCCTGTTTCTGTTCGTATCGATACCTTCGGTACAGGAACAGTAGCTGAAAGCAAGCTTGAAAAAGCAGCGCGTCAAATCTTTGACCTTCGCCCTGCAGGAATTATCCAAATGCTGGAACTTAAGCGTCCAATTTACCGTCAAACAGCAGCTTATGGACACATGGGACGTACAGATATTGATCTTCCATGGGAACGTTTGGACAAGGTAGATGCTTTAAAAGAAGCAGTCAAATAAAATCTTAAGAGGGGAACTTCCTCTCTTTTTTATAGTTTTTAACTATACTGGGATACTGTTCTGAAAATCCATTTTGCGAAAGTAGAGATTTACATGTATTTCTTTAAAAATGATAAAGGTTGAGATTTCTCCTTGTAATAGATAATCATGGGGATATTTCAATCCAAAGTTTTATTCGTTATCACTTGACTATTGCAAGGTTTTCTATAGCAACAGAGTCATGGAATGGACTCATGGTTGAGATTTCTCCTTGTTGCTTGGACTTCATTCAAAAGTCTGTTACCCAAGCCTTGTTCAAACTTCCAATACACTAGCTGTTTCCATAGCATGACTTCTGCACTAGACTTTCTTTTCCGAATAAATAGATAGAACCATAGAATCTAGTAAACCTAGAATTAAAACTGTGGTATAATATTAGCAATAAAAGGAATCTGGAGGATTAGAATCATGGTATCAACAAAATCACAAATTGCTGGTTTTGAGTTTGACAATTGCTTGATGAATGCAGCAGGTGTGGCTTGTATGACGATAGAGGAGTTAGAAGGAGTTAAAAACTCAGCGGCAGGAACCTTTGTCACTAAGACAGCGACCTTGGAATTTCGTCAGGGAAATCCTGAGCCACGCTATCAAGATGTCCCACTTGGTTCTATCAACTCTATGGGCTTGCCGAATAAGGGCTTAGACTATTATTTGGACTATCTTTTGGACTTGCAGGAAAAAGAGTCAAACAGAACTTTCTTTTTATCTCTAGTTGGCATGTCTCCAGAGGAAACCCATACTATCTTGAAAAAAGTCCAAGAGAGTGAGTTTCGTGGTCTGACTGAGCTAAATCTCTCCTGCCCAAATGTTCCAGGTAAACCTCAGATTGCCTATGATTTTGAGACAACAGACCGGATTTTGGCAGAGGTGTTTGCCTACTTCACCAAACCTCTTGGAATTAAATTGCCACCATATTTTGATATTGTTCACTTTGACCAAGCGGCAGCTATTTTCAACAAGTATCCTCTCAAGTTTGTCAACTGCGTCAACTCTATCGGAAACGGCCTTTATATAGAAGATGAGTCTGTCGTTATTCGTCCTAAAAATGGTTTCGGTGGGATTGGGGGAGAGTACATCAAACCGACTGCTCTAGCCAATGTTCATGCTTTCTACCAACGCTTAAATCCTCAAATCCAAATTATCGGAACAGGTGGCGTTCTGACTGGTCGAGATGCCTTTGAACATATCCTCTGTGGAGCCAGTATGGTGCAGGTGGGAACCACCCTTCACAAAGAAGGAGTTGGTGCTTTTGACCGCATTACCAATGAACTAAAAGCTATCATGGTGGAAAAAGGGTACGAGAGCCTAGAAGATTTCCGTGGGAAATTGCGCTATATTGATTAAATTAAATCTAAAAATCAGAAGAAAGGAGAGAAGATGCTAGCCATTGAAGAAAGCCAGAAGTTGACTTTATCAAATTTACCGAGCCTGAGCCTGTTTACAGGCATAGACCAGGGTCAGTTTGAAGTGATGAAGAGTCAAGTATTGAAACAGATTGGCTATGATTCTGCTGACCTCAACTTTGCCTACTTTGATATGAAAGAAGTGGTTTACAAGGATGTTGAACTGGAGTTGGTCAGCCTTCCTTTCTTTGCCGATGAAAAAATCGTGATATTAGACCATTTTGTCGATATGACAACAGGCAAGAAACGCTTTTTAACAGATGATGAACTTAAGTCGTTTGAGGAATACCTTGACAATCCTTCGCCAACAACCAAGTTGGTAATCTTTGCGGAAGGAAAGCTGGATAGCAAAAGACGGTTGGTTAAATTACTTAAGCGTGATGCCAAGGTTTTTGATGCAGTAGAAGCCAAAGAACAAGAACTGCGCCAGTATTTCCAAAAGTGGAGCCAGAAACAAGGTCTACAGTTTACCAATCATTCTTTTGAAAATCTTCTCGTCAAGTCGGGTTTTCAATTTAGCGAAATCCAGAAAAATCTGCTCTTTTTACAGTCCTATAAGGCAGATTCTGTTATCGAAGAAGAGGATATTGTCAACGCTATTCCCAAGACCTTGCAGGACAATATCTTTGACTTAACTCAGTTTATTCTGACTAAAAAGATGGACCAGGCGCGTGACTTGGTTAGAGACTTGACCTTGCAAGGGGAAGACGAAATTAAGCTCATAGCTGTCATGCTGGGACAATTTCGGACTTTTACTCAGGTGAAAATTTTGTCGGAGTCTGGGCAAACAGAATCACAGATTGCAAGTAGTTTAGGTAGTTATCTGGGACGCAATCCCAATCCCTATCAAATCAAGTTTGCGTTGAGGGATTCACGAGGACTTTCCTTGAGCTTTTTGAAGCAAGCTATTTCCTATTTGATTGAGACAGACTATCAGATTAAGACAGGACTTTATGAAAAAGGTTTCCTTTTTGAAAAGGCACTCTTACAGATTGCTAGTCAGGTAAATTGAAATTATTTTTGAAACTATAACCCGTGTCAAGATTATCTTGTCGTGGGTTTCTTGCTGATTTGCTTGTTTTATACTCAATGAAAATCAAAGAGCAAACTAGGAAACTAGCCGCAGGTTGCTCAAAGCACTGCTTTGAGGTTGTAGATAGAACTGACGAAGTCAGCTCAAAACACTGTTTTGAGGTTGTGGATAGAACTGACGAAGTCAGCTCAAAACACTGTTTTGAGGTTGTGGATAGAACTGACGAAGTCAGTAACCATACCTACGGCAAGGCGACGCTGACGTGGTTTGAAGAGATTTTC
>NZ_VMLJ01000023.1:0-48846 GCF_013276615.1 Streptococcus sp. 1621 | reverse complement strand
CTTCTTTAGAAACAGTAGTAGGGTCTTTTAGAATAAGTTGCCCGATAGCTTTGAAGGTTTCACCGCGCTCTAAGCCCAATTGGATATCATTGCGGTCTGAAAGGGTAAGGTGTTTATGTTTTGTCATAGTAGACCTCATTTCTAACTCAAACGTCTCACACTTAATTCCACCATAAAAATCCGTTTGAGACTAATTTCCACTTCGGTTAGGTAAGTGGAAGTTACTTTGAGAAGTTACCGTCAACTTTGATTTATCCAATAAAATTGAAAAGAATGGAAAAAAGGTTGCATTTATGATATAATTTATTTTAAAGACCTTATTAGAAATCTTGAAAGAGTATTAAAAACTTAGAATGAGAAAAATTGTTATCAATGGTGGATTACCACTGCAAGGTGAAATCACTATTAGTGGTGCTAAAAATAGTGTTGTAGCCTTAATTCCGGCTATTATCTTGGCTGATGATGTGGTGACTTTGGATTGCGTTCCAGATATTTCGGATGTAGCCAGTCTTGTCGAAATCATGGAATTGATGGGAGCTACTGTTAAGCGTTATGACGATGTATTGGAGATTGACCCAAGAGGTGTTCAAAATATTCCAATGCCTTATGGAAAAATCAACAGTCTTCGTGCATCTTACTATTTTTATGGGAGCCTTTTGGGTCGTTTTGGTGAAGCGACAGTTGGTCTACCGGGAGGATGTGATCTTGGTCCTCGTCCGATTGACTTACACCTTAAGGCGTTTGAAGCTATGGGTGCCACTGTTAGCTACGAGGGAGATAACATGAAGTTATCTGCTAAAGATACAGGACTTCATGGTGCAAGTATCTACATGGATACGGTTAGTGTAGGGGCAACGATCAATACGATGATTGCTGCGGTTAAAGCGAATGGTCGTACTATTATTGAAAATGCAGCCCGTGAGCCTGAGATTATTGATGTAGCTACCCTCTTGAATAATATGGGTGCCCATATCCGTGGGGCAGGAACCAATATCATCATTATTGATGGTGTTGACAAATTACATGGAACCCGTCATCAGGTGATTCCAGACCGCATTGAAGCTGGAACATATATTTCCTTAGCTGCTGCAGTTGGTAAAGGAATTCGTATAAATAATGTTCTTTACGAACACCTAGAAGGATTTATTGCTAAGCTGGAAGAAATGGGAGTGAGAATGACTGTATCTGAAGACAGCATTTTTGTCGAAGAGCAGTCTAATTTGAAAGCAATCAATATTAAGACAGCTCCTTACCCAGGCTTTGCAACTGATTTGCAACAACCGATTACCCCTCTTTTACTAAGAGCGAATGGTCGTGGTACAATTGTTGATACGATTTACGAAAAACGTGTAAATCATGTTTTTGAACTAGCAAAGATGGATGCGGATATTTCGACAACAAATGGTCATATTTTGTACACGGGTGGACGTAATTTGCGTGGAGCCAGTGTTAAAGCGACCGACTTAAGAGCTGGTGCAGCTTTGGTTATTGCTGGTTTGATGGCCGAGGGACAAACTGAAATTACAAATATCGAGTTTATCTTACGTGGATATTCAGATATTATTGAAAAATTACGTAATCTAGGAGCGGATATTACACTTGTTGAGGATTAAACCGTAGAGGTGTTTATGAATATTTGGACCAAATTAGCAATGTTTTCTTTTTTTGAAACGGATCGCTTGTATTTGCGTCCTTTCTTTTTTAGTGATAGTCAGGACTTCCATGAGATAGCTTCGAATCCAGAAAATCTTCAATTTATTTTCCCGACTCAGGCAAGTCTGGAAGAGAGTCAATATGCGTTGGCCAATTACTTTATGAAGTCCCCTTTGGGAGTATGGGCTATTTGTGACAAGAAAACTGAAAAAATGATTGGTTCTGTTAAGTTTGAAAAGTTAGATGAAATCAAAAAAGAAGCTGAGCTTGGCTATTTTTTGAGAAAAGATGCTTGGTCGCAAGGATTTATGACAGAGGTTGTTAGAAAAATTTGTCAACTTTCTTTTGAGGAATTTGGCTTAAAACAATTATCCATCATTACCCACCTTGAAAATGAAGCTAGCCAACGGGTTGCTCTTAAGTCTGGATTCCGTTTGTTTCGTCAGTTTAAAGGAAGTGATCGCTACACAAGAAAAATGCGGGATTATCTTGAATTTCGGTATGTAAAAGGAGAATTCAATGAGTAAGCATCAGGAAATTCTAAGCTATTTGGAAGAATTACCAGTAGGTAAAAGGGTCAGTGTTCGTAGCATTTCCAACCATCTAGGAGTTAGTGATGGAACAGCCTATCGGGCCATTAAAGAAGCTGAAAACCGTGGAATTGTGGAGACTCGACCAAGAAGTGGTACTATCCGCGTCAAATCCCAGAAAGTTGCGATTGAAAGATTAACTTTTGCTGAAATTGCAGAAGTGACTTCTTCTGAGGTTCTGGCTGGGCAAGAAGGTTTAGAGAGAGAATTTAGTAAGTTTTCAATCGGTGCTATGACTGAACAAAATATCCTGTCCTACCTTCATGATGGGGGACTCTTGATTGTCGGAGACCGTACCCGTATCCAACTGTTAGCACTTGAAAATGAAAATGCCGTTCTGGTTACAGGTGGATTTCAGGTTCATGATGATGTTCTTAAACTGGCCAATCAAAAAGGAATTCCTGTTCTGAGAAGCAAGCACGACACTTTCACTGTCGCGACCATGATCAATAAAGCCTTGTCAAATGTCCAAATCAAGACTGATATTTTGACAGTTGAGAAGCTTTATCGTCCAAGTCATGAGTATGGTTTTCTGAGAGAGACAGACACTGTTAAAGATTATTTGGACTTAGTTCGTAAGAATCGAAGCAGTCGTTTTCCAGTTATTAACCAACATCAGGTTGTCGTTGGAGTTGTAACTATGAGAGATGCGGGCGATAAGTCACCAAGTACCACAATTGACAAGGTTATGTCGCGTAGTCTATTTTTAGTTGGATTATCGACAAATATTGCCAATGTTAGTCAACGGATGATTGCTGAAGACTTTGAAATGGTACCAGTTGTTCGGAATAATCAAACCTTGCTTGGAGTTGTGACACGACGAGATGTCATGGAGAAGATGAGCCGTTCCCAAGTTTCGGCTCTACCGACTTTTTCTGAGCAGATTGGACAAAAACTTTCTTATCACCATGATGAAGTAGTGATTACAGTGGAACCCTTTATGCTTGAGAAAAACGGTGTTTTAGCTAACGGTGTATTGGCGGAGATACTGACTCACATGACCCAAGATTTGGTTGTGAATAGTGGCCGCAATCTCATTATCGAGCAAATGCTGATCTACTTTTTGCAGGCTGTTCAGATAGATGATATACTGCGCATTCAAGCACGGATTATTCATCATACGAGACGATCAGCTATTATTGACTACGATATTTATCATGGTCACCAGATTGTTTCAAAAGCAAATGTAACCGTTAAAATTAATTAGAAACTAGGAGAAAAAATGATAACATTAAAATCAGCTCGTGAAATCGAAGCTATGGATAAGGCCGGTGATTTTCTAGCAAGTATTCATATCGGCTTACGTGATTTGATTAAGCCTGGCGTAGATATGTGGGAAGTTGAAGAGTATGTCCGCCGTCGTTGTAAGGAAGAAAATTTCCTTCCGCTTCAGATTGGGGTTGACGGTGCAATGATGGACTATCCTTATGCTACCTGTTGCTCTCTTAACGATGAAGTAGCTCACGCTTTCCCTCGTCACTATATCTTGAAAGATGGTGATTTGCTCAAAGTTGATATGGTTTTGGGAGGCCCAATTGCTAAATCTGATTTGAATGTCTCAAAATTAAACTTCAACAATGTTGAGCAAATGAAAAAATACACTCAGAGCTATTCTGGTGGTCTGGCAGACTCTTGTTGGGCTTATGCTGTAGGTACACCGTCCGAAGAAGTGAAAAACTTGATGGATGTAACCAAAGAAGCTATGTACAAGGGTATTGAGCAAGCTGTTGTTGGAAATCGTATTGGTGATATTGGAGCAGCTATTCAAGAATATGCTGAAAGTCGTGGATACGGTGTAGTGCGTGATTTGGTTGGTCATGGTGTTGGCCCAACCATGCATGAAGAACCAATGGTTCCGAACTATGGTATTGCAGGTCGAGGACTCCGTCTTCGTGAAGGAATGGTCTTGACTATTGAACCAATGATCAATACAGGTGACTGGGAAATTGATACAGATATGAAGACTGGTTGGGCCCATAAGACCATTGACGGTGGATTGTCATGTCAGTATGAACACCAATTTGTCATTACGAAAGATGGACCTGTTATTTTGACTAGTCAAGGTGAAGAAGGGACTTATTAATAAAAAGTGAAAAGACTACTGGAAGTTTATTTTGATAAAAAATCTAGTAGATCTTTTTATAATAAAACGCATTGTATCAAGCTTTAAGTACCTGGTATAATGCGTTTTTCTGATTTTAAGATTTTTTTCAACTCTGTTTGTAACCACATCATAACAGAGGATCTAGGATTCAGGGCTTTCCTCCTATATACTATTAGTAAAGCAAAACTAGGGGAGAATATTTTAGTGTCGCAATCTATTGTTCGTGTAGAGGTTTTACGATATCGTTGTTTTGGTTTTAAAAAGATAAATGGAATTCTGTTTAACGTTCGTATTGCCAATCTTAAATTTACTTTTTTATATTGAGGTATTGAGCTAGTTTATGAAAAAATTGAGTGAAAGAGTCGAGTGTTTTAGAAACCCACAGTGTAGTATTCTAGTTTCAATCCACTATATTTTGCTACTCCCCGTAAAGTTTCTATTTTCCCTGAATTCTGATATAATAGAAATATTGACTTCAAGAGTAAGGAAGAGAAGATGAACGCATTATTAAATGGAATGAATGACCGTCAGGCTGAGGCGGTACAAACGACAGAAGGTCCCTTGTTGATCATGGCGGGGGCTGGTTCTGGAAAGACTCGAGTTTTGACCCACCGCATTGCTTATCTGATTGATGAAAAGCTGGTCAATCCTTGGAATATCTTGGCCATTACCTTTACTAATAAGGCTGCGCGTGAGATGAAAGAGCGTGCTTATAACCTCAATCCAGCCACTCAGGACTGTCTGATTGCGACTTTTCACTCCATGTGTGTTCGTATTCTGCGTCGTGATGCGGATCATATTGGCTACAACCGTAATTTTACTATTGTGGATCCTGGTGAACAGCGAACTCTTATGAAACGCATTCTTAAGCAGTTAAACTTGGATCCGAAAAAATGGAATGAACGGAGCATCTTGGGGACTATTTCCAATGCCAAGAATGACTTGATTGATGATGTGGCTTATGCTGCCCAAGCTGGCGATATGTACACGCAAATTGTGGCCCAGTGTTATACAGCCTATCAGAAAGAACTGCGTCAGTCGGAGTCGGTTGACTTTGATGATTTGATTATGCTGACCCTGCGTCTCTTTGATCAAAATCCTGATGTTTTGACTTATTATCAACAGAAATTCCAATACATCCACGTTGATGAGTACCAAGATACCAACCATGCTCAGTACCAATTGGTCAAACTCTTGGCTTCCCGTTTTAAAAATATCTGTGTTGTTGGAGATGCGGACCAGTCTATCTACGGTTGGCGTGGTGCTGATATGCAGAATATCTTGGACTTCGAGAAAGATTATCCTCAAGCCAAGGTTGTTTTGTTGGAGGAGAATTACCGTTCAACCAAAACTATTCTCCAAGCGGCCAATGAGGTTATTCAAAACAATAAAAACCGCCGTCCTAAGAATCTCTGGACCCAAAACGCTGATGGGGAACAAATCGTTTACTATCGTGCCGATGATGAGCTAGATGAGGCTGTATTTGTAGCCAGAACCATCGATGAACTTAGTCGCAGTCAAAACTTTCTTCACAAGGATTTTGCAGTTCTCTATCGTACAAATGCGCAGTCTCGTACCATTGAAGAAGCCCTGCTCAAGTCAAATATCCCTTATACAATGGTCGGAGGGACCAAGTTCTACAGCCGTAAGGAAATTCGTGATATTATTGCCTACCTCAACCTTATTGCTAATTTGAGTGATAATATTAGTTTTGAACGTATTATTAACGAGCCTAAACGTGGAATTGGCCCAGGTACTGTTGAGAAAATCCGTGATTTTGCGAATATGCAAGACATGTCTATGTTAGATGCTTCAGCTAATATCATGTTATCTGGTATCAAGGGTAAGGTATCTCAGTCTATCTGGGATTTTGCCAATATGATTCTAGATTTACGAGAGCAGCTAGATCACTTAACTATTACAGAGTTGGTTGAGGCTGTTCTAGAAAAAACAGGATACGTCGATATTCTTAATGCCCAAGCAACTCTAGAAAGCAAGGCTCGGGTTGAAAATATCGAAGAGTTCCTTTCTGTGACAAAAAACTTTGATGACACCTCTGATGTGGCAGAAGAAGAAACTGGTCTGGACAAACTGAGTCGTTTCTTAAATGACTTGGCCTTGATTGCCGACACAGATTCAGGTAGTCAGGAGACATCAGAAGTGACCTTGATGACCCTGCATGCTGCCAAAGGTCTAGAGTTTCCAGTTGTATTTTTGATTGGGATGGAAGAAAATGTCTTCCCGCTTAGCCGTGCAGCTGAAGATCAAGATGAACTAGAAGAAGAGCGCCGTCTAGCCTATGTAGGAATTACGCGTGCAGAGAAAATTCTCTATCTGACCAATGCCAACTCGCGCCTGCTTTTCGGTCGTACCAACTACAACCGTCCGACTCGTTTTATTAATGAAATTAGTTCAGACTTGCTTGAGTATCAAGGATTGGCCCGTCCAGCCAATGCAAGCTTTAAGGCATCATATAGCAGTGGTGGTCTTGCCTTCGGTCAAGGTATGAGTCTGGCTCAAGCTCTTCAAGACCGTAAACGTAGTGCCGCCCCAAGAACTATCCAATCAAGCGGTCTCCCATTTGGTCAATTTACAGCTGGCGCAAAATCAGCGTCTAGTGAGACAAATTGGTCCATTGGTGATATTGCCCTCCACAAGAAGTGGGGAGAGGGAACCGTTCTGGAAGTTTCAGGTAGTGGTGCTACGCAGGAATTGAAAATCAATTTCCCAGAAGTAGGTTTGAAAAAACTTTTAGCCAGTGTGGCTCCAATTGAGAAAAAAATCTAATTTTTCATCCTTCTCACGAATAATAAAGTGAGGAGGATTTTTATGTACAGTATTTCATTTCAAGAAGATTCATTATTGCCAAGAGAAAGACTGGCCAAGGAAGGAGTTGAAGCGCTCAGTAATCAAGAGTTGCTAGCTATTTTACTTAGGACAGGAACACGTCAAGCCAGCGTTTTTGAAATTGCCCAGAAAGTCTTGAGCAATCTTTCAAGCCTAACGGATTTGAAAAAAATGACCCTGCAGGAATTGCAGAGTCTGTCTGGTATCGGTCGTGTTAAGGCTATAGAGTTGCAAGCTATGATTGAATTGGGGCATCGTATTCACAAATACGAGACCCTTGAAATGGAAAGTATTCTCAGTAGTCAAAAGTTGGCCAAGAAGATGCAACAGGAATTAGGGGACAAAAAACAAGAGCACCTGGTGGCGCTCTATCTCAATACTCAAAATCAAATCATCCATCAACAGACCATTTTTATCGGTTCTGCCACTCGTAGTATCGCTGAGCCGCGAGAGATCCTTCACTATGCAATCAAGCATATGGCGACTTCTCTCATCTTGGTTCACAATCATCCTTCAGGAGCGGTAGCGCCTAGCCGAAATGATGATCATGTCACTAAACTTGTCAAAGAAGCCTGCGAACTGATGGGGATTGTCCTCTTGGACCATTTGATTGTCTCACAATCTAGTTACTTTAGTTACCGTGAAAAGACGGATTTAATCTAAAGTTCATTAACGACATAATCAAAGAGATTTTTATCCTTGGGACGATTTTCAAATAGAAATTCTGGATGCCATTGGACACCGAGAAAGGCGACATCATCCGTACTCATAACAGCTTCTATAATACCATCTTTAGGATCATGAGCCGCAATCTTTAAATTTGGTGCTAAATCCTTGATGCTCTGGTGGTGGAAGGAGTTGATATGGGAGATTTCTCCATAGATTTCTCGAAGAACAGTATTTGGTTCTGTCACCAAGCGTTGAGTTGTGTATTCGGCAGAACAATCCTGCCAGTGGTCTTCTATATCTTGGTACAAAGTTCCACCCATGGCAACGTTAAAAAGCTGAGTCCCACGACAGACAGAGAAAATCGGCTTTTGCTGTTTGATAGCTTCCTTGATGAGGGCTAGTTCGAATATATCTCTTTGAAGGTGGTAGTCATCGCTATCAATAGTTTTTGGTTCACCATAGAATTTTGGATCAACATTTTGCCCACCTGTCAAGATGAGCTTGTCAATCATACTGATATAGTGGCAGGCCATTTCTTGATCACCAATCGGTAGGATGATGGGAATCCCTCCAGCGTCTTTAACGCCTTCAACAAAGCCTTTTGCTGCGTAGCTCATCATGATGTCATCATCTGGATGAGTTTTTTCGTTTCCTGTAATCCCTATAACTGGTTTTTTCATAAAATGATTTTCGCTTTCTAATCCTCTTTTCTCATGAAATAGAGGAGGGTTTGGAGTTCACTTGTCAAATCGACATACTGAACGACCACGTCCTTTGGTAAATGCAGATGGACTGGTGAAAAACTGAGAATTCCTTTCACGCCAGCATCCACCAAGAGATTGGCAACCTCTTGTGACTTGACGCTGGGAACGGTCAGGATAGCAGTTTTGACATCAGCATCCTTGATTTTATCCTTGATTTTATCCTTGATTTGAGAAATTCCGTAAATGGGAATCCCATCAGGAGTTTGGCTACCGACTTCAGGATGGTCATCCAGGTCAAAGGCCATGATAATCTTCATCTTGTTACGCTCGTGGAAGCGGTAGTGGAGAAGGGCATGGCCCATATTTCCAATACCAACCAGCATGACATTGGTAATAGAGTTATCATTGAGTAAATCGGCAAAAAACGTCATCAGTTTTTTAACATCATAGCCAAAACCACGACGACCTAGTTCACCAAAATAGGAAAAATCCCGACGTACGGTCGCTGAATCAATACCGATAGCCTCTGCAATTTGCTTAGAGTTGGCACGTTCAATCTTTTCTGCATGAAATCTCTTAAAAATTCGATAGTAGAGAGAGAGTCTTTTCGCTGTAGCTTTTGGAATAGCAGACTGTTTATCTTTCACAAAATCACAACCTTTCTATTCTTCTATTTTATAGAAACATTGTGAAAAAATCAACAAAAACAAGAAAAAACTAAGAAAAATCTTAGTTTTGATGTAAAAAATCTGCATGTGATAGAAAACGGTAGAGGTCTCCGACCAGTCCTTGGTAAACTTCCTGCTCTTGAAAGGTCAAAGAAGTTACATAAAGTGTATCTGGCAGAGTCACACATCCTGATAGAGCCAGCATGAGAGCCTCGTAATCCTCATACTTGAGAGTGCGCTCTACATGATAGCTGTCCTTATAGGTCAGTTCAAACATATGGGACCTATCTTTCCGATTTTGTGAAGACACCACGTTCTACCAAGCTATCCATGAGGAAATAGAATTTTTCCTGATGAATGTGGTGGTCTTCTGATTTGAAAATATCAACCAGACGAAGGCCAAACTTGTCAGTGATATTGATTTTAGCCCCTGTAAGTTCCTTGTTAATGATGATTTTGAGTTGGAATCCTTCACCGCTGTTTGGCACTTTTTCCAAAAGGCGAGTCAGTTCATAGTTACCAACTTTTGTCTCAAAAAAGGTGTTATCTTTGAGGGTGAATTTTTTAACAGAAGGGCTAAGAGTGTAGTCGTAACGACAATTTTTTAACTGAATGGTTTTTTCAAATGCCATATGGCTAACCTCCGATAATTTCTTTTAAGTTTTTTGCGAGGGTTTGTAGGTCTTCAACGGTATTTTGTGGCGACAAACTGATACGAACGGATTCCTTCAAGCGTTCTGAATTTGCTCCGTACATAGCTTCAAGAACATGGCTGGATTGGACAATGCCTGCCGTACAGGCTGAGCCAGTAGAGATTGAAATTCCAGCTAAATCTAGACGAAGGAGTAAGAGGTCGTTTTTCTGGCCAGGAAATCCAATATTGAGGACATAAGGGAGATGATGGTCTCCTCTGTTCAAGTAATATTGAATACCCTCTAGCTCTGCCAGAAAGGCAGTTTCTAGATTTTGTACATGTTGAAAATGTTCTTCTTGCTGTTCTAGGTCCTCTTTTAGGGCTGCAATCATGCCTACGATAGCAGCTAAATTTTCAGTTCCTGCACGTTTTTTCTGTTCTTGGTCTCCGCCATGTAGATAGGAATCAAAATCCATGCTAGATGCGTAGAGAAAGCCGATTCCCTTAGGACCATGGAACTTGTGGGCAGAAGCAGTGAGAAAATCAATGCCCAATTCTTCTGGGTGTATAGGGATTTTACCAATAGCCTGAACTGCATCGACATGATAGGCGGCTGGGTGTTGCTTGAGTATTTGGCCAATTTCAGCAATGGGCAGTAGGTTTCCAGTCTCATTATTGGCAAACATGGTAGAAACCAAAATCGTATCGTCACGTAAGGCCTCTTGAATTTGCTGGGCTGTGATTTCTTGATTTTCTGGTTGAATAATGGTTGCTTCAAACCCAAAGTGTTGAACCAAGTAATCAATGGTTTCAAGGACAGCATGGTGTTCAATGGCAGTTGTGATGATATGTTTTCCTTGTTCTTGGTGACGAAGGCAGTAGCCAATGATAGCAGTATTGTTGCCTTCAGTCCCACCAGAAGTGAAAAAGATATGTTGAGGTTTTGTCCCCAGTAACTGGGCTAGTTCCTGACGGGCTTCTCGTAAGAGTTTACCAGCTTGACGACCATGACCATGAATACTAGAAGGGTTGCCGTAGGTTTCTTGCATCACCTTGGTCATAGCTGAAATAGCAACTGCTGACATAGGAGTTGTCGCAGCATTGTCCAAATAAATCAAAGAATCACCTTATTTCTTTTTGTTGTAGGCAAAGAGTGGGCTGACTGGTTTTCTTTCGTGGATACGGACGATGGCATCACCAATTAACTCACTAGCAGTGATGTAGCATACGTTTTTAGGAGTTTTTTCTTTTGTTGCTACTGAATCAGTCACAAGAATTTCTTTAATCTTAGTATTGTCAAGAAGTTCAGCAGCTCCTTCGACGAAGAGACCGTGGCTAGAAACAGCATAAATTTCTGTAGCCCCTTCACGTTCAACGATTTTAGCAGCTTCAGAGAAGGTACGTCCTGTGTTAAGAATATCATCAATCAAGATGGCTTTCTTACCTTCAACATCACCAATAATGTAACCTTCGTTACGAGTTGCATCGTCTTGAGGGTAATCGATAATGGCGATAGGAGCATCAAGATACTCAGCCAAGCTACGAGCACGTTTGACACCTGAATTTTTAGGGCTGACGACAACAACATCTGAGCCAAGGAGGCCCTTATCGCAATAGTGTTTTGCAAATAGGGGAACAGTGAAAAGATTATCCACTGGAATATCAAAGAAACCTTGAACCTGAACGGCATGCAAATCAAGAGTCAGGATACGATCAACCCCAGCCTTAACTAGCATATTAGCAACTAGTTTAGCTGTAAGTGGCTCACGTGGTGAAGCAATGCGGTCTTGACGTGCATAGCCAAAATATGGAAGGACAACGTTGATACTGTGGGCACTTGCGCGCACACAAGCGTCGACCATGATAAGCAATTCCATTAGGTGGTTGTTAACAGGGAAACTTGTTGATTGGATGATGTACACATCATAACCACGGACACTTTCTTCGATATTTACTTGGATTTCTCCGTCTGAAAATTGACGTGATGATAGTTTTCCAAGTGGGACACCAACAGCTTGGGCAATTTTCTGTGCAATCTCTTGGTTAGAGTTGAGTGCGAAAAGTTTCATGTTTTTTCTATCTGACATTATAGACCGTCCTCTGTAAACTTTATAAATCCTAGTGATATTTGCCTTACATATATGAACTGGGATTTTTGTATTTTTATCTTTTCTATTTTACCAAAAAATGGAGATTATTTCAGCTATTTTTCATACTTTTGACAAATCGAACCAATTTTGAAGGAGCTTTTTGATAGGAAATCTGATTTTTCTCTAAAAATTGTTGGAAATCCTGTTTGCCTTGCTCGTGATTTTCCACTTCAAGCTCCAATTCGTAATCCGTCATATCAAAGT
Source organism: Streptococcus sp. 1621 (assembly GCF_013276615.1). Lineage (NCBI taxonomy): Bacteria > Bacillati > Bacillota > Bacilli > Lactobacillales > Streptococcaceae > Streptococcus > Streptococcus sp. 1621. The sequence continues at coordinate 36,623 of NZ_VMLJ01000023.1, read as the reverse complement.
ATTGACTTTCATCCAGAGCCATGAGACCGATAGCTGTTTGCATTTCATAGCGAAGCGTTGTTAGACAACCAAGAACCTGCCATTCACTAGTTTGGATACCATGTTTAGCCAATTCATCAAGAACCAGCCCTTGAGGAAGTTCTTCCTTACTCAGATAGTTCTCAGCATCTTTTAGTTGCAATTTTTGGTTGTATTCCATGTTCCCAACACTTTGTGGGACTTTGAGTGTCAATTCTGCCCAGTCTTCAAAGGTTCGAATGCGCATAGCAACTTTCTTTTCTCGCAGCTCAAAATCAGGTGTGTCGATGTAGTAATTTTTTTGAAGAACAGAAGTGACACCTGTGAACTGGTCTTTTAGACGATCATACTCATCTTTTTTCAAGAGTGTTTTCAATTCAATTTCTAAATGTTTCATTTTTCTTACCTTTTCTTTATCTATGAAAGCGGATTATGGTATAAACTGCTCACAGCTTCCTAGTCCCTTGAAATCAGTGGGTTTCTAGCATGTCAACCAAAAGTGAATACGAGATTGAATACGGCATGACTTTTAGCTGGAGCGGATGAAATCCATGAGTTGATCGACGACTTCAAAACGTTGATTATCATTGATGTGGGTATACATATCAAGGGTGGTTTGAACATTGTTATGACCTAATCTGTCCGAAATGATTTTAGCTGTAACACCTGCTTCAAAGAGGAGAGAAGCGTGTGTGTGCCTGAAACCGTGAGGAGTGATTTTTTTGACATCCTTATGTTCACAAAAGAATCTTCTAAGTCTCTCTTTCACAGCTGAAGGAGAAATCCATCCTCCGAAACTATTCGTAAAGATATAATTCGAATCATGTTTGTAAGGTACGCCAGCCCGAAAATATTCTTTTATCTGCTGACGCTTCCAGATTTTTAATATATTTAGAGTTTCATCATCTAAAGTGATAACCCTCTTACTCATTTTGGTTTTAGGGCCCTGAACAGTTTGTTTTTTATTAACAACGACAGCTGTTCGAGAAATGCTTAATCGTTTATTTTCAAAGTCAACATCTGACCACATGAGCCCAAGAGCCTCACCACATCTCAAACCAGTAAAAGCTAGTAAGTGATAAAAGGTATACTCTACAGGCTTACAATCTACTCTGCAAACTTTAAGAAACTCCGTTAGCTCCTGTTTTGTATAGTGGTTCTCTTTGGCCTTTAAGGGTCTATTTTTAGGCTTGATAATCTTGTCTAAGGGATTTAACTTAATGATGTCAAGAGAAACGGCATACTTGAAAATACGGCTGATTACAGAGTAGTAATTAGCATAGAGGATATAGCGATTACTTAACTGGATAGCAACCTTTTGACAATAAGCTACACTGATCTGCTGGATTTTCATATCTGTAAAATACAAGTCAATCATAACATCAAGTTTTTTCTTAACGTTCTGATAGGTTGTTGGTTTCACAGTGCTCTTATAGCTATCAAGCCATAACTCAGCAACTTCAGCGAAAGTAGGGTTCTGAAAATCTTCATTGTTTGAAAAACCGTTCTCTTCAACATCTAAGAGAAGGTCACGTTCGGCAGCCTTTGCCTCTTTAATGGTTTTAAAACCACGTCTTGTTGTGCGTTTTTCTTTTCCAGTAGCAGGGTCTATGCCCAAATATGTTTGAAAGAGATATCTAGTCTCTCCTTTTTTTGTGATGTATTTTTTTATCATAAAAAAGTCCTTTCTTTTCGATTGCTTGCCCGCATAGTTGAAAAGGTGTAGAACTTATGATAAACTATAGTTGTATTTTTTTATCATCCTTTCCATTGCTTGCTTGATGGAAAGTTGAATCCTCACACTCAAAGTTTGGCGATGGAGAGTGTGGGGATTTTTTGTTGTCTTTTTTACTCTAGACCTGAGCTGATTTTAGAAGTCAACAAGAAAGAACCGTCGTCTTGTTTTGAAAACGAAAGAATAACGCTCTTATATTTGCTACCAGTAGAAGTATATGATACTGTCTTGCTGTCGTGGTCATTTACTGAACTAGTTGTCACATTGTTAGGTTCTCCGTGAACGCTAGCAACGTCATCGTAGTTAGTTCCACCAGCTCCATAGTTGATAATATCACCAACTTGAAGCGTATCAAACTGTTCTTTTGTCCAGTTAAATTTAGCATCTTCCTCTTTTTGAGATGATTCGATAGAAGAACTTACAGAGCTAACAGTCTCTTCAATGTTTTTACCTAGTTCTTTCAATGATTTAGCGTACATTGCTTGAGTTACTAATACAATAGCAATAGACACGACTGCTAGAACCGTCCCAATAATAGCTAGTGTTTTTGGTCTTTTTCGATTTACTGCAAAACCAATTAAACCGAAGATAAGAGCTAAAATAGCTAGAATGAATGAAAAATTATTGATGATAGGCATCCATGAGCCAAGTAGAGCAATTGCTCCAAAAATAATAGCTAAAATACCTAAAACTTTGCGTTCTTGTTTCATAATGAAACCTCTCTATCAGCTTTTAGTGTGGATCAGTTATTGCACATATTTTTATTTCTGTTTTTTACATGCCAACTATTTCCAAAATGGAAACAGTTGGCAGCTCGTCAGATAATAAAATAAGGTGTACCTCTTAGAAGTACACCAGACGATTTTATCCTTGACGAACAAGGCTTTTTTACATTCTTAGTGTATTTCTTTTTTTAATTTCTGTCAAACGTCAACTTATTTTAACGACTTATGTTTACTAGAATATGAAAAGAAAAGTAGCCGTATCAAATACGGCTACCATCACGATATGGATCTAAAATCCAAACCTAAACTTTATGGAGCTAAACTCCTGATAGCTGTATTGTAATATAATTTTCAAAAAATATCAATTTTGCACAATAGACTTCTTGGATATGGGGGACTATTGCCGAGTGCGGGGATTTTTTATATCACATTTGATAATAAAAGAGAATTTTCTAAGATATCTTTATGAGATAACAATATTATTTTATCTTTGCTATTTTCGTTAAATACCGCTAGGGTTTCTGCCACTTTATCAAATCTATGGTGTATATCGTCGACTACAGCAATATATTCAACGTTATCTTTATGGTTCTGTAAAATACGTGTATCCATTGCGAGTAATTTAGCCCTGTTGAGATCATTTCCGTTTGAAATAGTCCTTACAAGTCTTTCTTTTTTGATTGTGGGAATTGCGAAGTCAAATTGCACAGTTATCCCCTCTTTACCTGAATAAGACGGCCTTCTTGTAAAAAGAACCTCTCTCTGTACTAAGGTGTTTTCTATTTCGTCATGGAAAACATTTTTAATTGTTGTATCTCGTAAGACTATCATATCATTCACCTGCATAATAGTTTGGAGCAACCGTTGCTTTGCAAGTGGGAATTTTTCGAGGCTGGTTGTGATAAACAACTCTCCATTTTCAGCTCTCGTACCTAAATTGTTTACGATTGTATTTAGTAAGTTATTTTTGTATGTTGAACGATTTGAGAAACTAACGCCGTGACTTTTTAAATTGTTAATGGTCCATCCGTCATCTGTGAGTGTGACCCTACCATCTGATAAAAACTCAGCATATAGGATGATATGATCAAAATCATTATCTAAAAACGGTGTTCTAATTTCTACTATATTTTTCTCTAGATCATTGAACTTATACTCTTTTAATAACCAATCAAAATATATATTTTTTAGTGTATTTGAGTTATTCATCATCAGCCTCCGTCTTGATATGTGTATATTTGATGAATTCAGAAAATACGTCCACAATGTGAGTTAAATTAGGGAAGTCAGAATCTTCAAGCGGGATAGCAACTCTATCCTTTTTATCGTAGTGATTGGAGTATATATGAATGTGATTCCCCTCTACAATTGAGTCATCAGGATTCACATGTCTATTAGATGGATTAATGTCTACCCTAACTAAATGATTATGGGAATTTTTAAACCTAATATGAATGCTGTAGCGCTCAGGATTCATCCTTCCTCTGTATATGTGAAGTATATATTGAATGTCATCATCATCAATAATAGCTTCGTCTATATCTATTTTACCAAATAAAGACGAGATTGTAGTATGGATTTCATTAAAAGAAAGTTCGTTTTTGGGGTACTTCAGTTTGTTAATTAATTCTTGTACCTGCTGATCATTTAAGTCGTTGTAATTCATTTTTTCCTTACTCCCCTCTATACACCCCGATAACTGCATAGATCTTGATGTGTGTGTCTTCGGCTGGTGGGAAGTCTAGGATGATGTCTTCGTACTTGTCATTGAGTGATACGAGGCGTAAGCGTCCGTTTTCGGTATAGATCTTTTTGAAGTAAGAACGGTCTCCATATGCGATAACTGCCAAATCTCCGTTGTAGGTAGTCAGTCCCTTGTCTACTAAATAGAGGATATCTCCGTCTTGGTAGTCAGGCTGCATGGAGTCTCCGCTGACCTTAGTCGCAATATCGTGGCGTGGTGGTTGCTCGTCAACCTCTATAGTCTCTCTGTCTGTATCATCGTAACCAAATCCATAGTTAAATCCAGAAGCTGCTGCCGTCTCAGATACAACCTCAACTTGGTACAAGCTGATAACTTCCGATACTTCGTTTATCTTCGTTTCTTCTTCGTTTTGCTCTATGTACATCTCGCCGTTTGCTTTTTGTCTCTCCAGAAGCTCCTCAGAAGTCCGTAGGACGATTTTTTTATTATCTGGGGTTAATTGTACCACCTTGTTCGTTATCTGCTGTGTGAGCGAATCTGGGGACGCTGTGGGGGTGGTAACTTTAGAAAGACTAAATAGTTGTTGTGGCTCAACTTCGAGAGCAGCAGCATAAATTCTAATATCTGTTTCGTCTAATTGTCGTTTGCCGTTCTCATGATTGGATATAGTATTTTGTTTAAAACCAGTCAACTGTGACAATTCGTTTTGTGTCATTTTCTTAGATTTTCTGATTTCTTTAATAGAATTACCTAGTATATTCATAAACATTTCCTTTCTCTACCTATAATATATCACAATGAGATAAAAAAATAAATAAAAAAATCTCAAAAAGAGATAAAAAATCATTGGCTTATATCTCAAAATGAGATATAATAGTCTTGTAAGGTTGAGAAAGGCAATCTTAAGACAAGGAAAACAACAGAAAGGATGGACTAAATGAAAAAGCACAAAAAGAAAAGACTTACCAATGAAGTCAAGATCGGTTTGATAATAGCCCTCATCAATCTAATCTCTGCACTGGTAAATCTTATATCAAAACTCTTCTAGGAAGAGAGTGGAAGGGGCGAAAGCCCCAACCACTATTGTGTAATTTCATTATAGCACAAGGTAGAAAAAATGCAAAACAAAACCGCTAAATTTATCACTTGGTCTTTGATTGCCTTAACTATTCTAGTTATCATTATTACTTGGCTTATATAAGAGAGGAGAATTATTGTTGACAAATAAAGAGAAAATACGTTCTCAATTTCTTCTTCCTAAAATTCGATTAAGGGAAGAACGTAGAAAAAGAGAGCTTACTACGTTATACATGGCGGACTTGATTGGGTTAAAAAATCGTCGTCAGTATGAACTTAAAGAAAAAGGTCAGTTTCCTTTTCAGGATTATGAAATGGCAATTATTGCTAATAAATTCGGAATGAGTGAAACTGACTTATTCTTCAGTTAAAAATATCTCAAAAAGAGATAAAACAAACAAAAGTCAAAAAGGTCAAACTTTTTCAAAATCGATAGAATAATTCTATCAAAACTGTTGACAAGTACCAACAGTTTTGAAAAGACCTATTAGTAGAAAGGAAAAAGTCGATGTACGGAGCGAAAATGAGGGAGCTGAGAACGGCTCAAAAGCTGGGCTTGCGTGAGCTTGCCAAGCGAACCTTGATAGACTACACGACCTTGTCACGGATCGAGAACGACCTGAAGGCAGTGACGCTGTCGCAGGCGGTGGTCATCGCCAAGGCGCTAGGGTGTAGGGTGGAAGATATGTTGTAGGAGGAAATACTATGAACAACGCAGCGCAAAAAGTAACACGGATTGACAGAGATGCCTGGGAGATCGCTACGGAGCTGGCGAACGAGTACGGCGTATCTATTTGTCACATCATCAGTGAGAGCGTCCGCTACTGTGCAGAGAATGCCGAGTTTAAGGAGATGGACGTTGTCGTTAAACGGTTGGTAGTCGGCAGTAAGGTGCTGGAGTAGGAGGGGAAGAGATGAATGCAAATGTAAATGTATTTTATGAATTAACTTGTAAAGACTTGAACGAAGCGATTGACGCAAAAAATAAAATCATCGCCAATACACTTGACGATGAAACTGTTGAGATAAAAATTGAATTCTTACGTGATGTTTGAACTGTAAAATCGCTCGGAGATGGTTCTATCGTAGATCGCGTAATAGAGCCATGGTCGATTGTCTGATAGCTGTAGCTGGAGAATCGCTTTTATTGCTCTCGTTTACAGTGTAGAACATTGCAGATGCCAATGTAGCATCAAGTACAAACTTGTCTATATATTTGTGTTTCTTGCTATCGGAGTAAGTAATTGTCAGTGTAATTCGACCTTTATAATCTGGGTCTATTGATGATGTAAATTTTTGTCCTGGGGCAATCATATTTCCGATAAGTGAGTTGAAGCGGTGTACAGAATTCAATGGATCCAATTCGCCATCTATCTGAATATTATCTATATATGCTGGAGTTTGGCCAAAGTTTTTAAAAACAAAGGTACGTTGTTGATTTTTAACTGCATAGACATCTACATAAACATTAATATAAGGCTTTGCCATATCCTCTGTAGCTTTCTTTGTTTGCCAGAGTGAAATGGTATTAAAAACAAAACCGATAACTGCAATTATTACTGTGATATAGAGTGTCCAAATCTGGACATTATCATTGGTGATTTGTGGCATTAGATCACTTCCTTTCTGCTTTTATTATAGCAAAAAGGAGAGAAAAATAGAAAGGAGAGGAAGAGATGGCAAATAAGGAATTTAAAAATAGTTACTCAGTGAATCTACAACGTACAGAGAAGCTAAAATAGCGTGTGAGAAGCTATTTAGACAAGTCAGCCATGAGATAGAACTCAGAGCGCTGGAAAGTAATACAGTTTGACAAGAACGCAAAAAAGCACCTGACGAAGTCAGGCGCATACTAAAACAATTTAAACCATTATATCACAAAAATGCTTGCCCGCATAGTTGAGAGGATGTAGAAAATGGAAGGTATAACGTTACAATTACGATTAGACGGCGAAAGTGCTGAATTGTTCACAAATCAATTATTGGCTTTTGCTGAAAAGCAGGTCAAGGAGCAGTTAGAGAATGATCGTATGCCAATCAATCAACAGGCTTTGATGAAGAAGTTTGGCTTTACTCATGCCTATATTAAGAAATTAGAACGTAAAGGGTTAAGATTTCGTAAGCAAGGGAAAGATATTATGTACGATGTCAATGATGTTTATGAAATTTTGGAATTAGAGAAAGAAGTACGAAAATTAAGAGCGTAAGGAGATAGAAAAATGTTTGAACCACCGATTTTAGACCAGTTGATGGGTGTTGGAGCCTTGCTGCTTGGATTTGCAGGGGCTTATCGTCATATCAAACTGCAAGAAAAACGAGAGGAAGAAGAGAGACGAGAAGAGCAAGAATTTGCGTCTATGATTATCCAAGTGCGTAATCATGCATACGAACGTGGTAGAGAGGACAAATGGCAAGAAATTCGCAAGAATATTCGTCGTCCGTTCAAGGGCTTCACCTACGACAATGAACCGCCTGTAGGCTTGCGTCCAGAGCCGTTAGGCTTACCAGAACCTAAGACTTTTGTCATGAGGAGGGCAGGAAATGGAAGAATTGATTGAATGGCTATTCTGGCATGAGAGAGTGAATAAAGAAATGATGTCGTCTGATGAAGAAAAATCTGATTTCGAAATATATTTAGAGGACGAGAACAGGAAAATTTCACTTATCAAAGAATACCTAACCGACTATGGAAAACTAGCAAAGGACTATCGTGATGTGGTCTCTGAGAATAAACTGCTAAAGGTTGAGAAGATGGCGCTAGAAGGCAGGTACATCTATGAGGATATGCGGATGAAGTACCGCGCTAACCGTAGGAAATGGGGTGTGAAATTATGGCGTTAAAAAACAAGCGGTATTTCTGGATCCAGCTTGCTCAGGACTTCTTTAAGTCAAAGGAGATGAAACTACTTCGCAAGATTGCTGGCGGAGATACACATACCATCATTTATCTCAAAATGATGTTAATTAGCTTGGAAGACGGAGGGCATATTTACTACGATGGATTGGCTGACAATCTAGCTGAAGAAATCGCTCTTGTCATTGACGAAAATGTCGAAGATATTAAAATTACATTGATTTTTTTAGAAAGCAAAGGATTGTTGACTAGAAAAAATGACAGGGACTATTTCTTAGAGCAAGTTCCTGAGATGGTTGGGAGTGAAACAGCAACTGCCAGAAGGGTTCGCAAGTTTCGAGAGAACAAACAGGTGTTACATTGTAACACCGATGAAACAAAGTGTAACGGAGATATAGATATAGATAAAGAGATAGATATAGAGATAGAGAAAGATATAGATAAAAATAAAAATAAAAATAAAAATAAAAATCCAGTCGAGCTCATCGTGGAAGAATATCAATCTCGTATTGCTCCGTTAGATGGAACTCAATTTGAAATCTTGAAAGAGTTCATCACTTTGGATGGAATGGAAGCGAAAGTTGTTCTGAAAGCAATTGGTTTTGCTGCTGACAATGGTAAACGGAATTTTAGTTATATTAAAGCAATTTTGACGAATTGGAAAAAAGACGGAGTCTTGACGATTGCAGCAGTCGATGAACGTGAGCGAGCCTACAAAGAAAGTAAAATCAAGGGTCAGTCAGGGAATCAAAAATCAAATGTTCCTGAATGGTCTCAACCTAACTATGTGAATACCACGAGCGAGGAGGACAAGGAAGAGCTTGAAAAACGGAAACGTGAATTACTTGAAAGGCTTGAAAATAGAGGTGGCTGATGTTTATTTTAAGACATGGGACAAGAGAGGATAAGCCCTTTCTGATGTCCGCAGTTATCGGAGTGACTGGTTTGGACATTTCATATTCTGAGGAGAAGAAAGCCATGCGGTTTGTTTCTCGTGGGGCAGCCGTACAGGTTGGTAAGGCATTGAGGGGTTGCTTTGGGAACTTTTACCCTGTTGAGGTGGAGTGATGAAAGATATCAGAATACTAGATGCGTGTTGTGGCTCTCGAATGTTTTGGTTTAATAAAAAGGAACCACACACAACATACATGGATAGACGTGAAGAGGAATTTGAGATTCACAAAAAGAAAATCAACGTTAAGCCAGACATTGTTGCAGATTTTCGAGATATGCCATTTGATGATGAAACATTTAACCTTGTTGTATTTGATCCGCCACACCTTTTATGGGCTGGCCAGAAATCATTCATGCGTGCGCAATATGGACAACTAGACTTGTTGACTTGGAGATTAGATTTACAACAAGGTTTTGAAGAATGTTTTAGGGTTTTGAAAACAGGAGGAACACTTATTTTCAAGTGGTCTGATGCTCAAGTAAATGTTAAGGAAATTTTGGAATTAGTCCCACAACAACCACTTTTTGGGCAACAGCGTGGGACAACTCACTGGATGGCTTTTATGAAATTTTAGGAGGTATTGATGTTAAATCTTTACTTCGTCTATAACGGGCACTGCAAGTTTTTCCTTGGGAGGTTTGACAATGTCGATGATCTCATTGAGCAAATGGAAGATCATCAGTGGGCTTTCTCGGCTATCACTCATCCAAGGTTTCAGAAGCACATTGGTCAGCGGACGACACGGTTTGACTATGGTGCGAAGGATTGTTACTATTTAGCGACTTTTTCAGGAGGAGAAGAAAATGATTGAACTTATTAAAGAATTTGGAATGGCGATTCTGTGGTTATTTCTCGGCTACTTAATAGGGGAACGTGCAGCAAGAAAGGAAAAGAAAGATGATCAATAACGTTACATTGGTAGGGCGCTTAACGAAAGACCCTGAATTAAAATATACGCCGTCGAATGTGGCGGTTGCTACCTTTACTCTGGCGGTCAATCGGAACTTCAAGGGAGCAAACGGCGAGCGAGAGGCGGACTTCATCAACTGTATGATGTGGCGCAAGCAGGCGGAACTGTTCGCAGAATGGTGCAAGAAAGGCAATCTGGTCGGTGTGACAGGGCGCATCCAGACAAGGAATTATGAGAATCAGGAGGGGCGCAGGGTCTATCTGACTGAGGTGGTCGCAGATGGTTTTGAGCGACTTGAAAAGCGTGATGATACTGCTAACCGTTCGAACATTGAGGAACAAATGCCAGGATACGCCCTTGAAGAAGATGATTTTCCGTTTTAGTGGGAGGTGTTTGGTTGAAGTATGACAAACAGGCTGAGATTGAAGGACTGAAACGCACAATCGAGCAAAACGAAGAGAAGATAATCGAGTATTCGAAACCGTGCGATGCACGCAAGAGACGGATTAGAGCGCTGGAGCGCGATTTGTTGAAGAAAAAGAATAAAGAATTAAGACAGAAAGTAGAGGAGTTGGAAGATGATGGAAGAGTTAAAGCAAAAAGTTAATGAAGTATACAACTGGACGGTAGAAGACGGGAAACCCAAACCTCCCAAGCAAGATTTACCACAAGCGGTAAAAGACCGGGCGGATTATTTCTGGGAAATGACAGAAGATGGCATGACGTTTATGGGAGTGATGGAATGTATCTTCGCTGATGAAAGACCTAAAGAATACGATTTGGGAGCTACCAAGGATTGGTTGCCAAAATCTAAGGAGTTTGATGATTGGATTAGCTATTCGCCAAGCATGGCTCAGGTAGTTATTGCAGTTTATTTGATTTATGGAGGAAGCTAAGATGAAACTTAAGGAATTGATTGATTATTGTAACGTCTTAAAAGAAAGTAAAAGTAGGTTTATCAATTGTATTGATGTAGACAGAATCATCGATACAATCAAACAACTAGACGAACCAGAAAAAGTCAAAGTTCCGCAGTGTGTTCATAAATATATTCAAGAAGCAAAAGAATATAATTGGGACTTACAAGATTTAATGAAGTCTATAGATGATGAAGATAGTGAGGACCTTCAAAGATGGTTTTATCACGAATGCAATCAAGAAACACTTGCTCGTGCATGGCTTGACGGCTACGATGTCGAGGAAGAGAAGCGGTATCGGGTAAAGATGAAAGGTATCGTAAACGCACTGAGCTTTTTGAGCTATCACAAAAATGCTGATATATGGACGGTCACAGATAAAAATAATTCAGACGGACACAGAGCACATCACACCTGTAAAGAACTAGAAGAAGCTGGATTCGGATGGGTTTTCAATTGTGAAGGTGTTGAGATTGAGGAGGTTGAGTGATGGAAGAAATGAAAAGAGAGTTTGCAGGTAAATTGTACAGAAAAGCTTGTGAAATTGCAGAGTTTTATGAAGAGCAAATGGATAGTGAAGACGATGACGAAGTATTTGATATTGAAGAGTGTTTGGTAGAGTTATGTCAGCTAGTTTTTGACGAAATGATTTTTTGTCAAGCGGCAGTATCGAGAACATACTTCGCAACATTGCCAACAGACAATCTTTATATTATGAGTGAAGCAAGAAAAGAATTGCCTTTTAAACCACAGCAGGAGGTCACAGATTGAAAAGATTTATCGCAATATGGATATTATTATCTGCTGGACTAAACATCTGGCAGATGGACAGGATTCGAGATTTAGAAGAAAAGAAGCCGATGGTTATCTATAAGGCTGATAACGCAGGCGCTGAGATATTTGGCAAGGTCCTTGAGAAAGGACGGCACGGGAAGCTATACACGCTTACTATACGTGACTACGGGGTGTTCGTGGTTACGAAGGACGTGTATGAGAAAGTGAAAGTTGGGGATGAGGTGATGTTATGATACCAAAATTTAGAGCGTGGGATAGACTGCGAAAAGAAATGAATTACAAAGTCATGGTAGGCAATTGTGACACAGATGATGAAAACTGGACTTGTCCTGTCATTTGGATTGAAGATAGAAAAAAGTGGTTACATTTTGATGATTATGACTCTATCATGCAATCAACAGGACTCAAGGATAAGAACGGCAAAGAGGTCTTTGTCGGAGATATTATCAAATGCACAAGAGGATGTCCACATGAAGTGTATTTAGAAAAAGAATATGGTGGTACATTCATAGGTGGAATGCCAGCTGTATACCTAAAAGACTTGGGAGAAGGATATGCGTGGACTGAGCATGAAGAAGTCATCGGCAACATCTACGAAAACCCTGAATTTTTGGAGGAATAAAAAAGCCCAATCCATAAGGACTAGGCTTCGAAGATGAAATTGTAGAGTTGGACAACCTTCTGAAAACTGGTTGTATCCATGGTTGTGATTTTTTGAGCCCTGCGCTCTCTAAAGTCAAAAGTATAGAGTTGGAGTGGATTGACAGAGCCATCTACCTTATTGGAACGCACAGGAACGAGCAGACCTTGTTCTTCTAGTCTGTTTTGACCGTGTGTAATAGGGCATACAGCCACAAATCCAGTCCGCTCCGAATATTCTCTACGAGAGACGACAATAGCAGGACGGCGTTTCTGAATCTCACGCCCAACAGACGGGTCAAAGTCAATCCAGATGATGTCCTGTTTTTCTGGAATGTAATCATATTTCGCTGTCAAGGAATTTTACCCCCTCGAAGTCATCTTCCATGCGTAGGTCTGCATCGCCGCTAAATGGGTCTGGAATTTTTGGAGCTAGGACAATGACATTATCTACACCCTTGTAGACAAACATTTCCTGACCTTCTGGAACGTTGAGTGTTTTGGGAATGGTCACAGTGACAGAGTTCCCAACCTTACGAGTTTTAACAGTATTCATTTGTTTCTCCTTTATTTAGTATACATACAGTATACACCTAAAAAGGGAGCAAGGCAAGAAAAAAGCCAGCACAGCTGACTTCTCGTGTTATAGTTTCGCATAACTATTATATCATGAGGAGGAGTTCGTGTGCAAATAGAGTTATTGGATATCATCGATGAAAAGAAGACAAGAAAGGAAGCTATCAAAGTCCTTAAAAAATACAGTCGTCTGAGACGGATAGCTGGAGAAGAATACGCTCCAAAAATAACAATATCCTACTCGCTTGAACCAAAATCATCAAGTGGTCAGACAAGTAAGCAGGTAGAAAGCATGGTCTTGCGTAGAGTATCAGCTCAGCAGGACCTAGAACTAATCGCTAAAGCAATCAACAATCTTTCTGATATGGAATACACACGTATCCTAATCGAACGATATTGCAGGAAGAAAAGGAGGGAAGACTACAGTATTTATTCAGAACTAGGCTACTCATCCAGTGAGTATTATCGGATATTAAACAAAGCTCTTTTAGAGTTCGCGGAGTCCTATCAAGCAAGCAACCTTCTGGTTTACAAGTGATTTCTGGGAAAATCTTGGGAAAAATCTGGGAAAATCTTGGGAGAATTGGAACGGAAAAAGGTGCTAAAATAGTATTATCCAATGATTGGCAACGAACAGTCATGAGGACTCCTAAAAATATAGAGGTTTCGACCTCTTAGACAGTAAGGACAGGTTAGCAGGTTGTTTGGGTCTCCTTGAAACTTTTACCAAGCGTGCGTTTTACTGCTAGACCAGCTGGTTCAATTCCAGCTACTGTCATATTCAATGCCACGACTAGTGGCTTTTTATGTAGAAAGGAGAGGTACATGAAGAAAGTAGAACCAATTCGTGATTTAGACGATATCGAACGAATGAAAAATTATTTAAAATCAAAAAGTGAACGAAACTATATTCTCTTTTTATTTGGGATATACTCAGGTTTACGAGTAAGCGATATTGTTCCTCTCCAAGTAAAACATGTTACCCAAGACAGAATAGAAATAAAAGAGAAAAAGACAGGGAAAGTAAGAAGGTTCGCAGTTAACCCAGAGTTAAGAAAAGCCTTGAATCGCTACATAAAAGAAAATAATCTTGAAAGTTACGACTACCTCTTTCCGAGCCGGAAGAAAGTTAGGGGCGATGGACTTAGAATCAAGCATATAGGAAGAGTAGCTGTGTATCAATTTCTAAATGATGCAGCAAATCATTCTGGACTTGAACATATTGGTACTCACTCAATGAGAAAAACATTTGGGTACCATCACTACAAACAGAATGGTAATATAGCTATCTTAATGCAGATACTTAATCACTCTGCACCAGATATAACATTGGACTATATAGGCTATAATCAAGATGAAATAGATGAAAGTATGCTTACTTTTACGTATTAAAAGCATGTCTATTTATCATATTGAGAAACGGTAAATTCAATAAATCAGAAATGTAGTTGAAGCATTGCCTAGACTGAGTTAAAGCAGGTTCTCTCGAAAGTCACAAAATATAAGATATGTTAAATACAAGAGGGGGTGGGTGCACTAAAAACACCCCTGTTTTGAAAGATACCGAGGGGGTATATTTGAGAACACCAACCCCCCTACCCTAAAAGAAAGGACCCCCTCCTTAGATGAATACCAACCCCCTCCGTGCAGACCGTAGCGGACCACATAGAGTAGCCTTTGAGAAGAACAAGAAGATTATCTTAAAGACAAGAAACACTTGTGGGATATGTGGCCAGCCTGTAGACAAAGACCTGAGATATCCTCATCCATTAAGTCCAGTCATTGACCACATCGTTCCAGTAAATAAGAATGGACATCCATCTGATATTGCTAACTTGCAGTTAGCACATTGGCAATGCAATAGACAGAAGTCTGACAAGCTATATGCTGATGAGAAGACAAATGGAACAAAGGTTATCGGTAATAGGAACTTGCCACAAAGTACAGATTGGTTTAAATATAAGAGTTAATATTAAAACCATCAGTAATCATTTACAAAAATAAATAGACCTTGTTTAAAAAAATAATTAGATAGAAAATGAAAAAAGGACGAGTGTTCCTGCCAAGGTGGGGGGGATGACCCCCTCCCCCTCGGTGCTTCAGGGCTTCACACCGTCACTGTACATTTTTTCTCGCGGGAAATGAAAGGTAGTTGTATAAAATGACATTGAAAGGTATGGGCTATCTCAGGAAGAAGCTAGCCAATTACAAAATGGGTGTAGATACTAGATACAATCAGTATGCTATGCAGCATAATGAGATAGATGTTGGTATTACGATACCACCTCAAATCAGGCAACAATATCGAGCGGTCTTAGGTTGGGCTGCTAAGGGTGTTGACAGTCTTGCAGAACGTTTGGTCTTTCGTGAGTTTGCTAATGATGATTTTGGGGCTAATGAAATCTTTGCACAGAACAATCCTGATGTATTCTTTGATAGCGCGATCCTTTCAGCTTTGATTGGGTCGTGTTGTTTTGTCTACATCTCGCAAGGGGACGATGATGACGCTTCTAGGTTGCAGGTTATCGAGGCGAGTAATGCAACTGGTGTTTTGGATCCTATCACTGGCTTGCTGACTGAGGGATATGCAGTTTTGAAACGGGATGACAATGGTTATGCCGTGCTTGAGGCTTACTTCACTAGTGATGTGACTTGGTTCTATCCGAAAGATGGTCAGCCGTTTGCAATCGGAAATCCAACGGGTGTTCCTTTGCTGGTGCCAGTCATTCATAGACCTGATGCGGTTCGTCCGTTTGGTCGGTCACGAATTACTCGGGCAGGGATGTACTATCAGAGATACGCTAAACGAACGCTTGAACGGTCAGATGTGACTGCTGAGTTCTATTCATTCCCTCAGAAGTATGTGTTGGGATTGAGTCAAGATGCTGAGGCGATTGATACTTGGAAAGCAACTGTGTCTAGCTTGCTGACCTTTACCAAAGATGATGAAGGAGATAAGCCGAATGTAGGACAATTCACCACATCCAGCATGTCTCCTTTTACTGAGCAGTTACGGACTGCAGCTGCTGGCTTTGCTGGGGAGATGGGCTTGACCTTAGATGATCTTGGCTTTGTATCTGACAATCCGTCATCTGTTGAAGCTATTAAGGCTAGTCATGAGAACTTGCGGTTAGCTGGTCGGAAGGCTCAGCGCTCTCTGGGCTCTGGTTTGCTGAATGTGGCTTATGTGGCTACTTGTTTACGTGATGAGTTTCCGTATTTGAGGAAACAGTTCAATAAAACGGTTGTGAAGTGGGAGCCTTTGTTCGAGGCGGACGCTAACATGCTGACCTTAATTGGTGATGGTGTTATCAAACTGAACCAAGCGGTGCCTGGCTATATGGATGCTGAAACCATCCGTGACTTGACTGGAATTAAAGGGTCAGACAAGCCTGCTCCAGTAGTGAAGGAGGGTGCAGATGGTGGAGGATATCGTTCCGAGCCTGCTCAAGAAAATCAAGTCTGAGTTTGAAGGTGCTAGGCTAGACAGCGAGGTCTTGAAAGACTTGCTGTCTAAACTAGACCATAGCAAGGCAAGTTATTTGGATGCCAATCAATATGCTATTGAAATCGGGGAGATACTTTCTAAGGCTCTGGGAGCCTCTCTAACGAACGAAACGCTACCAGACGGTAAAATGTATTACAATATCGCTCAACGTGTGCTGACGGACGTTCTGGGGCGGAATTACGAGCTTGTGAGTGATTATACTGAACAAGTTCAGAAGAATTTGAACTCTGAGGCTAAAATTGGGTTAGCTGCTCAGGTTCCTGAACTGAATCAAGACAGAATTGATGGTCTGGTCAATCGTTTAGCAAGTGAGGAAAATTTCGATGATGTAAAATGGTTGCTTGATGATCCGATTGTAAATTTTAGTCAGAGCATTGTGGATGATAGCATTCGAAAAAATGCGGAGTTCCATCACAAAGTGGGGTTGAGTCCGAAAATCGTTCGAAGAGTTGTCGGTCATCCGTGCAAATGGTGCAAGAGTTTAGAGGGTTCATACAATTATCCAGAAGTTCCCAAGGATATATATAGACGGCATGGCAATTGTCGGTGTACTGTTGACTATCATCCTGGTAATGGGAAGAAACAGAATGTTTATACTAAACGTTGGGCAGAATCTCAAAAAAGTGCTAAAATAGAAGTATTAAAAGGTGTAGGCTTACCTGTTCAATCTGGTGCAAGAAATTATTTTCGTGATGAATCGAATGATGATATTTTGCCAAAAGATTTTATTAAAGCAGAAAAGCACGCTTATCTTACGTATGACAAAATAAAAAATAGTAATCAAGAATTAGAGAAGCGAAAAATTTACTCGAACATTGGAAAGTTTAAGGAAATGAAAGACTTTACCAAGGAAGATGTTGATATTGCTTTTAATCATGTTTTTAATGATATCCATCTTTTAAAAGACGGGGAAAGCTTATTTCATCCAGAAGTCAATATGGCAGAGTCGTGGGAGCGTCTGATTACTGGTAAGGATATCCAATCACATGATTTGATATTATTGAAACACGAGCGATTAGAGCATGATTATATGTATGTCAGAGGGAATATGGATTATGATACTGCTCATGCTAAAACAGATGAAACATATAATTATGGTAATGCTTTGACTCGATATTTGGAAAGGAAGAATAATGTTAAAATTTAATTTGATTGAAGTTGTGAACGGTTTTTACCATTACGAGGTCTTTCCTGAGGGTGATGTGAGTAGAAGGGAGATTTTTGAATTTAACCCTTCTACCCGTGAGATAAAGCGAAATGATCCCCCGAAATATGGTTTTGATTATGTGTCAAAATGCATCATAAATCTAAAAAATGAAGACGGCAGTTTGAAAGAATCAGGGCAAGTTGCTTGGTATTAAGCACCTAGAGAAATCTAAGTGCTTTTCTTATGCTTAGAAAGGAGTAACAATGGGAAACACGATTGATTTTTCAGAGAAAAAGTCTAGTCTGGAGCGCGGTGCTTCCGTGAAAGAAATTTTGGAGGAAAATCTTGAGGCTAGTCATGACTACACTTCGGTGTTGGTAGTTTCTTTGGATAAAGATGGTGAGATAAATCTTGGCTATAGCTGGGATAGTAGTTTGCAGGCATTGGGAATGCTAGATGTTGCTAAAAACTATATTTTAAACGTAATCAATTAAATCATCCCAGCGATAGGGTTATCATGCGGTACGATTGAAAGGAGCAGTGGATGGCTAGAAAGAAACTTGGCAATCAGAATCCTACTCAATCGGTAATTTTAAAGTACGTCAAGAAAAATTCTAAGGCGAAAGAAGCGGTAGAAATCTACGAGCGGACAGGTCTTTCTTGCTACGCTTGGCAAGTCAATTTGTTGACCTCTATCATGGCGGTTGACAAGAATGGTTTGTGGGTGCATCAAAAATTTGGCTACTCTATTCCTCGTCGTAATGGGAAGTCTGAACTCTTGTACCTTTTTGAACTTTGGGGCCTGCATAATGGACTAAACATCCTACACACGGCTCATAGAATATCCACCTCTCATTCCTCTTTTGAAAAGGTTAAACGTTACCTTGAAAAAATGGGATATGTGGACGGTGAGCACTTTAGCTCTATACGAGCCAAAGGACAAGAGCGGATTGAACTGTTTGACGGCGGTGGGATTGTACAATTTCGTACCAGAACATCCAATGGTGGTTTGGGGGAAGGTTTTGACCTTCTTGTAATCGATGAGGCTCAGGAATATACGACTGAGCAGGAATCGGCCTTGAAATATACGGTAACGGATAGTAGCAATCCAATCACAATCATGTGTGGGACACCACCTACACCTGTTTCAAATGGGACGGTATTCACAAATTACCGTAAGACTTGCCTGTTTGGGAAAGGAAAATACTCAGGTTGGGCAGAATGGTCGGTTTCTGAGGAAAAAGAAATCGATGATGTCGATGCCTGGTATAACTCCAATCCCTCAATGGGCTACCATTTGAATGAGCGGAAGATAGAAGCCGAGCTTGGTGATGATAAGTTAGACCATAATGTTCAGCGTTTGGGTTATTGGCCTGAATACAACCAGAAATCTGCTATTTCGGAAACGGAATGGAATGAGTTGTGTGTTGACTCTATGCCTGATTTATCAGGTAAGTTGTTTGTCGGAGTCAAATATGGTCAAGATGGCGCAAACGTGGCATTAAGTATTGCTGTTCGTACGGTAGATGAGCGGATTTTTGTTGAGACGATTGACTGTCAGTCAGTCCGTAATGGGAATGACTGGATTTTGGATTTTGTGAAGCGTGCCGATGTGGCTACTATCGTAGTCGATGGGGCAAGCGGTCAGAAAATCCTTGATGAAGAGTTGAAAAAGGAACGCATGAAGAGCGTGATATTGCCTACGGTCAAGGAAATCATCGTGGCTAACTCTATGTGGGAACAAGGGATTTATCAAAAGACCTTGTGCCATGCTGGTCAACCGTCTTTGAAGAAAATCACAACCAACTGTGAGAAGCGGAACATCGGTTCAAACGGTGGGTTTGGCTATCGCTCGCATTTTGCGGATATGGATATTTCTTTGATGGATAGCGCCTTGCTTGCGCATTGGGCTTGTGTGACAACTAAGCCTAAGAAAAAGCAAAAAATCAGTTATTAAGAGGAGCGGTTGAAAGACTGCTTTTTTTGATGCCTAAAAAATTACCGAACTGCCGGGAAAGCAGGAGAAAGGAGACATGAAGATGTCTGAATTTAAAACGATTGAAACACAGGAAGAGCTAGATAACATCGTGAAGGAACGTATCAGACGTGAGCGTGAAAAATTCGCTGATTATGATGATCTCAAGAAACGTGTTTCAGAACTAGAGTCTGAAAACAGTGCTTTGAAGTCTACTGTTGAAGATGACAAGCAAACCAGAGCGGGATTAGACGCTCAAATTACTGAATTGCAGGGGCAAGTGAGCAATTATGCAACTGCTAGCTTGCGAACTCGTATCGCTTTACAAAATGGCTTGCCTTATGACTTGGCTGACCGTCTTCAAGGTGCTGACGAAGAGGCATTGAGGGCTGACGCTGAGCGTCTAGCTGGCTTTATGCGTCCAGCAACACCTCAAGCACCGCTAAGAGATACTGAGCCCCCTATCGGTGATGACAAAACTGTGCAAATGAAGCAGATGCTTCGTGAATTACAACCAAAAGGAGAATAGAAATTATGGCAGATAATGCAATGAAAGCTGGAACACTTTTTAAACCAGAACTAGTAACAGAATTGATTAGCAAGGTGCAGGGGAAATCTGTACTGGCTAAATTGTCAGCGCAAACCCCAATTCCATTCAATGGTGTGGAGCAATTTATCTTTAACCTTGAAGGTAATGCGCAAATCGTTGGTGAGGGTGAGCAAAAACTTGGAAATAAAGCGAAATTGACTTCAAAAGTTATCAAACCGCTTAAATTTGTTTATCAAGCCCGTATTACAGATGAGTTCAAGTATGCCTCTGAAGAAAAACAAATGAATTTCTTGTCAGCTTACATGGATGGTTTTGCTAAGAAGATTGCGGAAGCTTTTGACCTTGCTGCTCTTCATGGTTTGGAACCAAAAACAATGACAGATGCCTCTTTCCGTGCAACCAACTCATTTGACGGATTGATTACTGGTAGCACTGCAACGTACGATGAAACAAAAATTGATGAAAACATCGAAGACGTCGTACAGCAAGTTATTGCTCGTGGTTGCGAGGTAACAGGTATTGCCTTGTCACCAACAGCAGGTCATGCATTAGGTAAATTAAAAGACGCTGATAAACGCCCTGTTTATCCTGAGTTCCGCTTTGGTCAAAATCCTGATTCATTCTACGGCATGAAATCAGACATCAACAAGAACCTTACTGTCATTGGTGGAAGTGCTGAAACAGACCACGTCATTGTAGGGGATTTCCAAAACCGTTTCAAGTGGGGTTATGCTGAAAATATTCCAATGGAAATCATTGAATACGGTGATCCAGATGGTGCAGGTCGTGACCTTAAAGCCTACAACGAAATCTGTTTGCGTGCGGAAGCCTTTATCGGCTGGGGTATTCTTGATGAAGATGCCTTTGCTCGTGTGAAAGCGTAAGTTTTATGGCTTTATACCGTGATACGAAAACGGGCGTGATTATCTCCGCTGAGAGTGTTCTTGGCGGAGATTGGGTGCCTGTGGAAGATACGGCACCAAGCGGAGCGGATTTGACCGTAGCGGAATTAAAGTCTAGTTTGGATGAATTAGGCATTGATTACGATAAGGGTTCAAAAAAATCCGATTTGGTAGCCTTGTACGAGGAAAACAAGGGTTAAGCTATGGGAAATTTTGCAAAGATTGAAGACTTGGAATTGTTGTGGCGCTCGTTGAAATTTGATGAGCGTGCAAGGGCTGAGGCTTTGTTGGAAGTTGTATCTAATTCTTTGCGAGTGGAAGCTGAAAAAGTCGGTAAAGACCTTGACGATATGGTGGCTGAGAGCGTGTCATTCGCTAGTGTTGCCAAGTCTGTCACGGTTGATATCGTGGCACGAACCCTCATGACCTCAACAGACCATGAACCGATGACTCAGGTTGCTGAAAGTGCCTTAGGTTATTCGTTTAGTGGCTCTTACCTTGTGCCTGGGGGTGGTCTCTTTATCAAAGATACCGAACTTAAAAGGCTTGGTTTGAAGAAAAAACAACGATATGGAGCGATTGAGATTTATGACATACCTAAAAGGAATCCCTGTCATTTTAATAGACAAGGTGGAAATTGGTAATGACGATTTCGGTCATCCAATCCATCGTGATGTTGAGATTGAGGTTCAAAATGTATTGGTTGCCCCAACTTCATCAGAGGACGTCATCAATCAAATGAACTTGACTGGGAAGAAGGCGGAATATACACTTGGTATTCCTAAAGGGGATACTAACAAGTGGGAAAACCGTGAGGTCAAGTTTTTTGGTCGTAAATGGCGGACGATTGGCATCCCTCAAGAGGGGATTGAATCAATGATTCCATTATCGTGGAATAGAAAGGTCATGGTTGAAGTTTATGAGTGATATGAAATTTCAATTGAACTCGGCTGGCGTGTCTGCCTTGCTACGTTCTTCCGAAATGCAGGGCATTTTGAGGGAGAAAGGGCAAGGGATTGCTGAAAGAGCTGGCGAGGGGTTTGAATTGACCGTATCGCTAGGTCAGAAGCGTGCCAATGCGAAGATTAGTACAACTGACATCAAGAGCATGGCTAGAAATAAAAAACACAATATTTTACTGAAGGCTATGAGATGATCGAATTAGTTATAAAGAAATTTTTGGACGGACAGTTAGAGGTTCCGTCTTTTTTTGAACATAAACCGAATATGCCTGAGAGTTATGTCATTTTAGAAAAGACAGGAAGTGGTGGAAGCGACTACGTTCATTCCGCCACATTTGCTTTTCAAAGTTATGCACCATCACTCGAAAAGGCTGCTGAGCTGAATGAGAAAGTCAAGAAAGTAGTTGAGGATCTCATCACGGTCAACGAAGTCAGCGGTGTGCATCACAATAGTGACTACAACTTTACAGACACAGAAACGAAGCAATATCGCTATCAAGCGGTATATGACATTAATTATTTTTAAAAAGGAGGTGTAGTTTTGGCGCCAGAATTAGAAGTACCAGAAGTAAGAACACCAAATGCAGAATCAACAGGAGGAAAGAATATGACGACTGCATCAGCATCAAATGTAACGGCTGCTAAGCCTAAAATTGGAGGAGCAGTATCTACTGCACCAGCTGGAACAAACCTACCACTAAATGCCAAAACAGTATTGGATGCTGCATTTAAAACGCTAGGATACATTTCAGAAGATGGATTGACCAATGAGAACTCACCAGAGTCAGAAGAAGTCAAGGCGTGGGGCGGACAAACAGTCTTGTCTTCACAAACTGAAAAGAAAGATACTTTCAAATACAAATTGATTGAAGGTCTGAACATTGAAGTCTTGAAAGAAGTCTATGGACCAGATAACGTTTCAGGAACCCTTGAAACAGGTATCACTGTAAAAGCCAATGGTAAAGAATTGCCAGAACATAGCTTGGTTATTGATACATTGTTGAAAAACGGCTATGTGAAACGCGTTGTCATCCCTCGTGGTAAGGTTAGCGAAATTGGCGAAATTAGCTATAAAGACGGCGAACCTATCGGCTATGAATTGACGATTACTGCATTGCCAGACACAGACGAAAATACTCACTACGAATACATTCAAGGAGCGTAAAGTAAATGGAAGAAATCTTAAAAGGAACAACAGAGTCAGGGTTTGAGTACAAAATCCCTAAAAAACGATTGAGAAACTTTTATCTCATGCGCGAAGCGTCCAAAATGGAGAAGGGGGATTTTGAAGCTGCTGAAAAATTGCTGAATCTTCTTTTTGGTAAAGAACAAGCGAAAGCATTCTTGTCTCATTTAGATGATGGAGACGACTTCATTGATACTGAAGTACTGTTCGCAGATATCAAGAGTATTTTTGAGTCCAACAAAGACCTAAAAAAATCTTAGTCCTTGCTCAGATGATTGCCTTAGACGAGGATGCTCTTGTCTGTGATTTAGCGGAAACTTACCAGATATACGACTATAAACAGCTACCTTTAAATGAGGTGGCTGTTTTTGCGTATGGGTTGCGTGATGATTCGCGGATAAAGCAGATGATGTCTGACCAAATCGTCCCTCTGGAAACGACGTTACTTGCAAGTATTGTAGACAGACTGTCTGTTTCTTTGTGGTTGCAAACTAAGGATGGGCAAAAGGGTACCAATCGTCCTGCATCAATTGCTGGAATGCTAACAAAAAATCACAAAGAAAAGAGTGACGAAAGGGATTATCTCGTCTTTGAATCTGGTGAGGACTTTGAAAACTATCGCAAGGCTTTGCTTGCAAAAACAGGAGGTGAGGATTAGTGGCGACCGAATTAGGAAAAGCCTATGTACAAATCATTCCATCTGCTAAAGGTATTAGTGGAATGATTCAAAAAGAATTGGGTGGTGAAGTTGCCTCAGCTGGCGTTAGCGCAGGCGAATCCCTCGGATCTAAAATGATGGGCGCTGTTTCAGGAATTATTGCTGCTGCTGGAATTGGTAAAGCAATCGGAGCATCGATAAACGAAGGGGCAGCACTTCAACAATCGCTTGGTGGTGTCGAAACCTTATTTAAAGATTCGGCTGATAAGGTCAAAGGCTTTGCGAATGAGGCCTACAAGACAACAGGTCTGTCAGCCAATGCCTATATGGAAAATGTAACAGGCTTCTCAGCCAGTCTGTTGCAATCTCTTGGCGGAGATACAGATAAAGCAGCAGAAACGGCAAACATGGCCATGATTGATATGTCGGATAATGCGAACAAGATGGGAACATCTATGGAAAGCATTCAGCTGGCTTATCAAGGGTTTGCCAAGCAAAACTACACCATGCTTGACAACTTAAAACTCGGTAGAAAAACCATAGCCGAGTATAAACCTAGTGAAAACGGTGAAACCCTAAGAGTAGCTTAGGCAATACCGTGCCAAGCCTAGAAATAGGAAGGTGTAACGACTATCGAAACAGAAAATGCATCCGAGAGGGTGTTTTTTAATGGAGTAGAGTAGGTTCAAGCGAGCCGAAGCGCTAGGATGTATTTAATACATAAGAGATAGTCTAATCTCTACGGTGACGTAGAGCAGTCTTAAGAGACGACTACAATTTAGCGAATTGTAGTGAATGTGTACTGTATGGTGGTACGAAACAAGAAATGCAACGACTTTTGGCGGATGCTGAAAAATTGACAGGTGTTAAATATGACATCAATAATCTATCAGACGTTTATAGCGCCATTCATGCCATCCAAGAAAATTTGGACATCACTGGCACAACAGCAAGAGAAGCAGCAACAACTTTCACTGGATCATTTGAGTCGATGAAAGCAGCTGCTCAGAATGTGCTTGGAAAGTTGTCATTGGGTGAAGATATCCAACCTGCTTTACAAGCCTTAATGGAAACGACATCCACATTTCTTTTTGGGAACCTAATTCCAATGATTGGAAATATTTTGAAGCAAATTCCTAACCTTATTTTAGGAGGAATCAAGGGTGTTTTCAGTGGGATCTTTGGCGAAGGTCTAGGAAGTATCATGGGCGGTATCGTTACCGCTCTTGGTTCTGCATTTTTAGCATTTAAGGCATTTTCGGTAGTCTCGGGATTGCTATCGGGAATACCTGCTGTCTTAACGACAATTAAAACGGCAGTCACGGGTCTATTTACTGCAATGAGTGCCAATCCAATTGGAATTGCAATCGCAGCGATTGCTGCATTGACTGCAGGTTTGGTTTATTTCTTTACTCAAACCGAGATGGGAAGGCAAATCTGGCAAGGATTCATGGATTGGTTCTCTGGGGTGTGGCAGTCTGTCGCACCAGTCTTGACCGAAGTTTGGAATGGTATTGTTGAAACAGCTACGACCGTCTGGAACAATATGATGGCTGTTGTTGCTCCAATTATCCAAGCAGTTGTTGACTTTATTAGGTCTGTTTGGGACGGCATTTCCCTATGGTGGACTGAAAATCAAGGTTTGATTCAACAAACGTTCACAACGGTTTGGAACGCCATCCAGACAGTTATTCAGACGGTTATGCCGATTATTCAGTCCATTATTGAAACCGTAATGAATATCCTTGCTCCTTTCATTGAAACGACGTGGAACAATATCTGCACTGTAGTGACAACGGTTTGGGAATTGATTAAGATTGCTATTCAGACGGCTATGGATGTCATTGGTGGCATTATAAAAGCAGTCATGGCTATCATCAATGGTGACTGGGGCACAGCTTGGAATGCTATAAAGGGTGTTGGTGAGGCTATCTGGAAAGGGTTGTCTGCTGCAGGTAAGGCTATCTTTGATGGTTTCGCTCAGATATTATCTAACATCTGGAGCACGATCAAATCTGTCGCAAGCAGTGCTTGGGAAGGTTTGAAATCAACCGTCTTAGGTCTGATTGATGGACTTGTACAAGGAGCTAAAAATGCTTGGGAAAGCATGAAACAAGGTGTTCGTGATCTTGTTGATAAGGTTACAAGCATATTCGATGGAATCAAAAACATTGACCTTTGGGAGGCTGGTAAGGCTATCCTTGATGGCTTTTTAAATGGTTTGAAATCTGCTTGGAGTGCAGTAACTGACTTCGTTGGTGGTATTGCTAGCTGGATTCGTGACCACAAAGGTCCGATTGAGTATGACCGTAAGCTCTTGATTCCTGCTGGTAATGCGATTATGCAAGGTTTGAATAGAGGGTTGCAAGACCGTTTTAAGGGTGTTAAGAAATCTGTCAGTGGAATGGCTGGTGAAATCTCAAACGCATTTTCAAACGATGATTTTGGTTTGAGTGGAACACCGACTATTGCCAAAAATATTGAAGCAAGTTTGGCCATGCCAAGTGCTCAAATTGAGGCAAAAGACAGTCAAACCGTGTCTGAGATAGCGATTCTGAGAGCAAGTATGGAGAAGATCCTTACTGCTATCCTTGAAAAGCCGTCAGATACTTACCTGGACGCTGATAAAATTTCAATGAGCGTCTACCAACGTCAAGGTGCAATTTATGCTAGGGAGGGAATTTAATGGAATACATGATTATCAATGGTTTCAATACTTCAACCATTCCTAACTGTGTGGTGACGGATTTTGGCGAGGTAGAGGCTGCTAAGCCTAGGGTGGCTGAAGATGCTACCCTGTTTGGGGTTAACGGGAATTACCGTGTCTTGGACGGTGCTTACGAAAGTTACGAAAGGACTTTTGCATTTTACCTTCCAAGGATGGTAGACCCGTCTAAAATCGTTGAGAGATTCCAACCAAATGATAATACGCTAGAGTTTAGCTACCAGCTAGGCTCTTTATTTTATGCTGATTTTGTAAGCGCAAAATACAAACCTCAAGGTATGCACGGCTGGAAATTAGAAGTCAAGCTGAGTATGCAACCATTCCGCTATCAGAAAAATGTTGCTCCTCTTATCTTTACCGCAAGCGGTAATGTCAACAATCCAGGCTCTGTCTATAGTGAGCCTGTGATTGAGATTGAGGGGGACGGAGATATTTCTTTGACTATCGGACGGACAACCATGCACTTGACTATTAGACGAAAAGTGACCATTGATTGTAGGCATAAGAAGCAGAATATCTACAACGCAGATGGTGCGGTTCAAAATACGCTACGAAAACGTGGAGGCTTCTTTGAGTTGGCAGTTGGTAATAACGGTCTGGTCTTTACTGGTGCTGTTCGTAAGGTCACAGTTCGGCCGAATTGGAGGTATATCTTATGATTTATCTTACAGAGGGCAACACGCCTTTAAATGAGTCTTACAATGACGAAATCGTCCAGGAACGAAACAATACCTATCAACTGACCTTTCGTTTTCCTACATCGGATCCCAAGTGGGAATTGCTGAAAGAGGAAACCTTTTTGACTGCAGATGATCTGCATGGTGAGCAGGATTTTTATATTTTTGAGGTTGAAAAGCAACAAGGATATATCCAAGTCTATGCCAATCAGGTTATCAGCCTGTTAAATAACTACATCGTCAGCTCTATCGATGTGGATCGTGTCAGTGGTACAAGGGTACTGAGTGCATTTGCTGGTAGTATTACCAGAACCAATCCCTTTTCTTTCTTTTCGGACATTGATGATAGACATACGCTCAACATCAAGGACAAGAATGCGATGGAGGTCTTGGCCAAAGACAAGCACTCTATCCTTGGTCAGTGGGGCGGAGATATGGTGCGAAACGGTTACAACTTACGTTTGTTGAAGAATGGCGGTTCAGAAAATGAATCGCTTTTTATGTACAAGAAAAACCTGTCTAGCTACCAGCATAAGACCTCAACGAAGTCTTTAAAAACTCGGATAACCTTTAAAACGACTGTTAAGGGCGAGGGAGAAAATGCGATTGACCATGATTATATGATGGTGATTGATAGCCCCTTACTTGGGAACTACAGCCAAATCTATGAAGCAGTTGTTGAGGTCAATGACCAGAACGTCAAAGACCAAGCTAGCTTGATTGAATACGGTAAGCAATATTTTCGGACAAGTATGTGCGACATGCTAGAAGATAACCTTGAAATCTCGGTTGTCGGCCAGAGCGATGTAGCGGTTCGGATGTTCGATGTGGTCAGCATCTACCATGAATGGTACGGTCTTGATGTTCGTAAGAAGATTACGAAATATACCTATTCGCCAATGATAAAACGCCTGAAATCAATTGGTTTTGGGACATTCCAATCCAGTCTGGCGAATGCGATCGGTGGGATTGTAAATGATGCTGTTTTGAATGAAAGCCGAAATCTGCATCAGATTTTTGATGAACGTTTGAAAAAGGAAATCGCCAACGCTGACCGTGCTTTTGATGCTGAATTTGACAAGCGTGAGAAAGCTATCACGGATGCCATCGAGCAGTACAAGGCTAAGGCAGAAGAATTTGGCGCCAAAATCCATGAAGAAATGGAAAAAGAGCGTCCTGAGTTTGTGAAGCGTATCCGCGAAGAATTGATGAGTGGTGCGGACTCAATCGCTGAATTAAGCAAGAAACTGGAGCAGGTTAGTGAAACTGCAAGGGTCAATGCTAGTTTGATTGGTGGGGACGGGAATACCCAGTACAATAAGAATCGCCTCAATGGTGGCACAGCTAAGAAAATCAGTTACGGAACGGATTTTGTGGAGGTCGGTCACAACGGAGAGGGCTTTGAACTTGGTAAGCAGTACGTTATCAGCTGGTCAGCAACCTGTACGCCTTACGGCAAAACAGATGTGACGGTGGTAGTCAATAAGAATCCGTTTTATGGTGGACACGTTCATCTTGCGCCTGCTAATACAGTCATGCCAGTGATTGATAAAGACCTTGTCCAGAAAGAGGAGCAGGTCTTAGCAGTCTACTACGGTGCCTATCGTCTGACCTTCTCAGGGGACTGGTATCAGAATGTAGAGCAGTCTATGACGATTGACAATCAGACAAGACGGATTGAACTAGCGCCAGTCTATAAGACGGTTGCTGACGGGCAAAATGCTAGATATGAGGGAAGTTGGAGCGAGAGTCCAACTTTTATTTTTGACGGAGGTAGAACATGACAGAAACAATCCCGGTAAGGGTTCAACATAAGCGTATGTCAGCGAGTGACTGGGCAAGTAGCACTCTGGTCTTACTTGATGGAGAGTTAGGTATCGAGAGCGATACAGGAAAGGTCAAGGTCGGAAATGGCCGTGACCGATTTTCAGCTCTTCAATATCTAACAGGACCAAAAGGTGACCGTGGAGAACGTGGGGAAACAGGACCACGAGGAGCGGACGGAGTTATGCGATTCGAGAACCTGACGAGTCAACAGAGAGAAAGTTTGCGTGGTCCGCAGGGTGTCCAAGGTGAACGAGGGCAACAAGGACTGCAGGGCATTCAAGGACCTAGAGGATTGACTGGTGCGACAGGTGCACGAGGCGCTGATGGAGCTAGAGGACGTGACGGAGCGCCCGGCCAAAACATCATCAACCAGAATGGTGGGCAACCGATGAAGTATTGGTCTGGTACAAGGTCTCAATATGATGCGATTCCTAACAAGGATAGTAATACTATCTACGATATTTTTAGTCAATAGGAGGTAGTATGGCTAGAGAAGGAATTTACGTGGGTGGCAAGGAAATCACTCAGCGTTATGTAGGTGATAAGTTGGTTTGGGAGAAAAGGAAAACAATAGTGCCTTACTTGGGATTTATGGGGACTGTTTCACACAATTACTATTCAAGTGAAATGAATATTTTTAATTACAGTGATGCGTTTAGGGATATTTCGTTTCCAAAAGTTGCTTATATAGGTCGGAGCGAAAGACTTATAGCAATCACCTTGAGAGCAGGATATGGCAATTCTCACGTTATTGCTAAACTAAAAAGCCCAGGTGATTTTAATGAAGCTCAAAGGTTATTTGATACACGAAATGCAGATATTTACATGACGTTTTACGAGGAAAGGTAGTAACACATGGACATAACCATTCAAAACGTTCGCTCGCCTGCTCTTGAGCATAACGGACGGTATTATAAGATCTTTCAGCCACGGACACGAGACGAACTGCTGAAACTGCACCACATGGGCTGTGTGGGTGACACGGTGCTGACGGATATCCAGCTGGAGCAGGGAGATTTCCCTACTAGCTTCGTGGAGCCTACTGTCACACAACGAACCCTGTCAGGTCTCTTCAAGGATATGCGTTCTATTGAACTGGAATTAAGAGACCCAAACAGTACTCTCTGGGGCAAAATCCAGCAGAACAACCAAGGGGCGCTGACTCAGTTCTTTGATACGAATGTTAAGAGCGCCATCGCTCAAACTGCTAGAGAAATCCGGCAGGAAGTGCGAGACGCTGCTAACAGTGCGAGGGTACAAGTGACGCCTGAAGGTGTGACCATCGGCTCTACTACTTTAACTGGTGAGCAGTTAGCCTCTACTATTTCCGCAAGTCCGGGAGGGGTCGATATCATCGCTCCAAAAGTTCGAGTGAAGTCTGACATGATTGTGGATGGTGCGGTGACTGCTGGGAAGTTAGCAGCTGGTTCTGTGACTGCTGACCATATCCAAACAGGTGCCATCACAGGCGATAAAATCAGCGTAGACGATGCCCTGATTCGGAGCCTGACCGCTAGAGATGCCTTGATTGACAAGCTAACATCTAAACGTATCTTTGCGACTAAGATTGAATCTGTCGTATCTAGTTCAACCTTCCTACAAGCCTATCAGGGTGAAATTGGAGGGTTTACCATTGGGAGTTTCCCAAACGGGAGTGGCAAGTGGATATCTGGCACAAATACGTTTGCGGTAGGTATGGGAAATGGTGGAAGTTTCGGTGATACCAGGACAGCCTTCTGGGCGAATTGGGGCAATAACTGGAACCAAGCAGGACCTAATGCCTGGTACGTAACAACCGCAGGAAAAATGAATTGCAAGAATGATGCGGATTTTCACGCTAAGGTCGACTTTTCAAACACATCAAATGCTAGGTTTTATGGACGGACAGAATTTCAAAAATCTCCTCTTTTTGTCAACGGAATTCATATGTACGAACAGGAAATTTTGGGAAATGGTTGGAGTCCGAGGGAGGGACATCAAAATAAGGTCGTGTGGTGGAACCAAGTAGGCGAGGGAACGGTAAAACACTGGATAGATAAATCTTCAGATAGACGCTTGAAAGAAAACATCACAGAAACAGCTGTGAAAGCCTTGGATAAAATCAACAGACTGAACTTAGTCGCTTTTGATTTCATAGAAAGCAAGAAACACGAAGAAATCGGTTTGATTGCTCAAGAAGCTGAGACTATCGTTCCAGAAGTCATCTCACGAGACCCTGAGAATCCAGATGGCTATCTGCACATCGACTATACCGCATTCGTACCCTACTTGCTGAAAGCTGTCCAAGAACTAGACCAGAAAATTAAAGAAATGGAGAAACTACATGGATAATAACACAATCGACAAACTAGTAGCTGAGTTGCTCGCTAACCGCTTGAAAGAAGGTGAATTGAATTCTGCGCATTTAGAAGCGCACTATACGCTGGCTTTAGCTGAATTGCAGGCCTTTAAGGCGGTTCTGGAATATGAACCAGCCCTCAAAGAACTATTTGACGAAACGCAAGCAAAAATGAAAGGAGCTAACAAATGAGCTATGAACTTGCAATCAAGCCCTACTTGAAAGGTGGGGAAAATGTAACAGTTGTCGCAATCAAGATGGAAAACAAGGGGCGCTATTCTTATGAGCAGTGCGAATTACTAGGTGACCACACACAGGATAGTGAGGACGCCCTTATCCAAGCGGTTTTGGAATTGGTTCGCACCGAACTTGACCCAACCAGCGCCATTGTCAAAAACCAAGAACAATTGGCTAAGACAACGGAAGCGCTGGAGAGAGCCAACCAACTCATGGATGGCATGCAGAAGGTCAATCTCCAGAATGCTCAGGATATTGAGGATATCTTAGCGCGATTGGAAGAGCTGGAAGCTCAAGGAGAGCCTGACCAGGCGGAGAAAGAGGAGGCAGGAGAGAACGCCCCTCAGGTTACGGACACAGAAAACCCAGCTGATGAACCAGCACCAGATCAACCAACTACTGAACAAGCAGTAGCAGAAGCACCTACACAACCAACCCCAGCGGTAGAAGATAACAAAGAAAGCGAGAAAGAAGATGACATTTCTGAAACGACAAACCAAGAGAGCCCTAGTGAAGACAATGGAGGTAGCAGCAATGAGTAAGATTACACTAGACCAAGCAAAAATCGACATGTACATTAACCTACTGGAACGTGAAGCAGTTGACTTTTCATGGGTACATAAACGCTGGAAAGACCGTGTGCGTAAGGAATTGAAGCGACGTGGTTTGAGCCATCTGGCAAACTAGCGAGGTGCTTATGACAGAGATTGAGCACTTATTGATTCGGTTTCTCTTTTCTCTGATTCCTGTGGTTGTCTTGTACTTTTCCATGAAGGACAGGGCAACCAAGCAGGAAAATCGCATGACAGCCATAGAAAAAGACATTGAGAACTTACGCGAATTTCGAATGTCGGCTAACAAAAGACTAGATAACCATGACGAACAAAACAAGGCTATTCTGGTGCTGGCTGAACAGGTCAAATCACTAGGCGAAGATGTGAGAGAACTGAAAACCTTGATACAAAGTAAACAGTAAAGAAAGAGGTGCAGAATGGTCTGTAATCTCAATATGACCAATTTGCGGCAGATTGACGGTGGGGACCTGATTAAGCAAGGGGACTTAGCTTCCACCTTTGGTTTTGCCCTCTTAGACGAAGACTACCAAGTGATTTCCTCTCTGGAAGGGGAGGAGGCGCTTATCAGTCTGACCAAGGAGGGCTACCAGTGGAAGAAGCAGGTAACCGTTACCAGTCAAGGCGTGAGTTTTCATCTGGACGCTATCTTGCCCATTGGGAGTTATCGCTTGGAAATCACGGCTGGAGGCTATGTTTTCCCCAGTGATAAATCTGTCCATATCAAGATAGTCGCCTCAGATAAGGAATTGGTCACTGAAGAAGTCCATGCTTTAAAGGAGCTGGATATCGCAGAAGAAGTCGAAAAACAGCTTGCAGGTAGAACTGTAGGCGAGAGCCCAGTAGGTCAGGAATTGCCAGACCTGCTCTTTTATTACAATTTAGGAAAGGTGTAACACAAAATGGATACTACAAAATTAACAGCATTTGCGCAGGCAGTGGGGGAAGATAACAAAAAGGTAAACGAAGAGCTGAAAACGAAAGTCAGCACATCTGCCATGAACCAAGCTATCTCTCAAGCTAAATCCGAGGTCAAGGCTGAAATCTTGGGTGAGGGAACGCCTGAAAATCTTGACACACTGAAAGAAATTGCTGAAAAAATCACGAGCATGGGGCAAGACGAAAACGGCGCACTTCTTGGCAAAGTAACTGAAGTCAGCGGACGTGTAGACCAGATTGCCAATGTTGACTTGGTAGCGACTTACAACGCAGCGAAAGCGTGATCGCTATGAGTAACCTTGAAAATCTAGCAAGAGCAATCGGTGAGGATGTCAAGGCAATCAAAGAAGACTCAGAGCTAAAGGATAGGGAGGTTCAGGGAAGGCTGGACTCTCTTGAGAGTAGACTGAGAGTTAATCCAGAAACCCTCGTTACAAAAGCGGAGCTGGAAGAGAAAGGCTACTTGACCTCCCACCAAGACTTGTCTACTTATGCCCAAAAGTGGGAGTTGTACAATGATATCCCTATCAAGGCTAGGATTTCCGCCTTGGAAAACCGTCCGTCATTTGACAATCTGACCTCCATCCAGAGAGAAAGCTTAAAAGGGGAAAATGGGCATAGTTTGAATGCCAATGTACGTATCGAAGGAAGCTATCGAAACGGTGCGACTAGTCAGTTGAATTTGATCGCGGACGTCTACTATGACGGGACACGGTTAACCAGTGGCTATACTGTTGATTATTACTACAGAGGTTTTGGGAATAATAGCTGGGGTGTTTTGAGAAATCAAACGCCTGATGCAAATGGTAAATTTGGTCAGTGGAACGCTACTCAGCGTTCAGGAGGCTGGTTTGAGGTCTACATAGTTGTAACGCACAACGGCATTAAAGCAGCTGCTAGCACACGTCTTGATAATGTCAGTGACGGTGCAACAGGTCCAGCTGGTGCACGAGGCGCTGATGGCGCTAGAGGACGTGACGGAGCGCCCGGCCAAAACATCATCAACCAAAACGGTGGGCAAGCCTTGAAATATTGGGTTGGTACAAAGGCTCAATATGAAGCTATCAGAACGAAAGACCCCCATACTATCTATGATGTGTATGAACCAAAATAGAAAGGAAACAACATATGACACAATTTAACGAACTCATCATTGCCTTTGCGACAGGCTTTTTAGCAGTAGCAGTAGGCGGTATTGTAAAAGCAGTAAAAGATTATCTTTTGCGAAAAGGCGGAGAAAAAGCGGTTATTATCGCTGAAATTCTAGCCAAGAACGCAGTTCATGCCGTGGAGCAGGTAGCTGCTGAGACAGGTTATAAAGGTGAGGAAAAACTTGAGCAAGCTCGCGCTAAAATTCGTGCAGAGCTGACCAAATATAACATCAGCATGACCGACAAGGACTTGGATACCTTTGTGGAGTCCGCAGTGAAGCAGATGAATGACGCTTGGAAAGGACAAGAGTAATGGATATCGATACAAGCAGACTACGTACAGGCTTGCCACAAGTCGGAGTGCAACCTTATCGACAAGTACATGCTCACTCAACAGGCAACCGCAACTCAACCGCTCAGAATGAGGCGGACTACCACTATAGAAAGAACCCTGAACTTGGCTTCTTCTCTCACGTCGTTGGTAACGGTCGTGTCATGCAAGTAGGCCCTGTAAATAACGGATCTTGGGACGTTGGAGGCGGTTGGAATGCTGAGACCTATGCAGCAGTTGAATTGATTGAAAGCCATTCAACTAAAGAAGAGTTCATGGCTGACTACCGCCTCTATATCGAACTCTTACGCAATCTAGCTGATGAAGCAGGTTTACCTAAAACGCTTGATACAGACGACTTGGCAGGTATCAAAACGCATGAATACTGTACTAATAACCAGCCTAACAACAACTCAGACCACGTTGACCCTTATCCATATCTAGCCAAATGGGGTATCAGCCGTGAGCAATTCAAAAAAGATATTGAAGGTGGCTTGACAATTGAAGTAGGCTGGCAGAAAAACGATACTGGCTACTGGTACGTACACTCAGATGGCTCTTATCCAAAAGATAAGTTTGAGAAAGTCAACGGAACCTGGTACTACTTTGACGGGTCAGGCTATATGCTTGCAGACCGCTGGAAGAAGCACACAGACGGCAACTGGTACTGGTTTGACCAATCTGGCGAAATGGCTACAGGCTGGAAGAAAATTTCTGACAAGTGGTATTATTTCGACGTAGAGGGTGCCATGAAGACAGGTTGGGTCAAATACAAGGACACATGGTACTACCTAGACGCTAAAGAAGGCGCCATGGTATCAAATTCCTTTATCCAATCAGCTGATAAAAAAGGCTGGTACTACATTAAACCAGATGGAACACTGGCAGATAAGCCAGAATTCACAGTAGAGCCAGAAGGCTTGATTACAGTTAAATAAATAGAAAGGAAACTTTCTAAAATGTTCTTTCACCGCAGGCTCAGGCTTGCGGTTTTTTTGTTTGCTCTGAAATTGACTTGTTGACATCAACAAATAGCTTTACAAAGCGCTTGGTTGTCAATTTTGTTGACGTTAACAAAATTAGAGTTTGTATTTCTATTTTGCAAAAACACGCATTTTGAACGATTAGAAATCAAAATCTAAATCCTATTGTTCAAAAAAGCGTTTTCTTGAAGAATAGGGAGGAGTAATGGCAGGGTATTATTGTCAAAAACGGTGTTTTGTTAAAAATAAAAAAACAGTGACCGAAATCACTGCTTATCAGTTGTAGCAAATTCATAAAGTTTTTCCGCTGTGAGAAGTGCCATTTTGTCCATACTTGTTTTTCCTTTTCTGAGGTCAGAAACGGTAGTCCATGGAACTCCAGCGCCTTGCGAAATAGCAGATGTAGACATCGAACTGTCTAACAATTCTTGAATAACTTTTCTCATCTTATTTGTCCTTTTTGTTTTTTAGATAAATGTATACATTAATTGCAATTATAAAAATAGCTATTGCACTAACCATTGCATTTCCTCGTTCCATTTGATAAAATAGAGGTGTGAGGGGCTTTCGCCCCAACCTCTTAGCGTTTACCTTTTTCTTTTGCGGGATTTCGGTTTACGCTTTTTGTTTTGCCTTGCGACCGTTATTGCGGTCACTAGACTTGCGATAGCAGTTACTGTTTCAGGAATATTGTCTATTGCCTTTTCAAGTAACCTAAGCCAATCTTCTTTGTTCAACTTCATCACCCCCTTTCCTTATCTTGATTATATTATATCACGGTATACCGAGAAAGCCAAGAGTTTTGATGGAGTTTTTTTATTTTATTTTTTTAAAAAAAGACCGTGAGTAATCACAGTTTTCTATTTGTAAACTATTGAACTTTAAGTTGGAACCTTCTCAACTATGCGGGCAAAAGTGAATACGATGATGAATACGATTAAAAAAAATGATAGCAATTAACGAAAATGATTTTAACGAAAAATAAGTAAAAACTCAACTATTTACAAGTGATGATAACTATTTGTAAACGTTTTTCACTTATGGTATAA